>JAPUIR010000429.1 GCA_027296805.1 Chloroflexota bacterium
GATCGCCCACTACCGCACCCTTGCCACAGTCCGCCCATTCCGCGCGTCGGATCGTGGCGTTCTCGTGCACGTAGCGCCGGATCTCGGCCTTCGACCAACCCGCGGCCGCGAAGTGCGCCCGCAGCTGCGGCGGCACGATGATCGCGTAGTTGCCGGGCCAGATCGAGTAGTGACGCATGTTCGCTTGGATCTCGGCCACGAAGGTATCGAGGATCTGCTCGGGTTCTGTGGTCCACTCGTTCATGATCTGGCGAGGCGCACCCGCCGCCATCACGGTCACCGCGGAGGTCCGCTCGGCCACGCCGCGCTCCTCGGCGAGTGGCAGCCAGGGCGAGTTGGCCTCGTCCTCTGCGACGCAGTAGCTGAACTTGCCAGGATGGCCGAGCGTCGAGCGGTCGATCCCGCCTGGGCGGGCGTCCAGAAGATTGCAGAGGATGAGCCGGATCGCGCGCCCGATCGTGGTGGTCGCGCGATCGCTCGCGGCCAAGGCGTTGAAGGTGCCGCTCATACCCAGGGTTTGGCAGACCGGGCCGTTGACGACGACCAACACAGCGCAGCCGCCGGTGCTGGCGGTGGGGCCGTGTAGCTGGAAGGGCTCCCGCAGCATGGCGGCGAAGGCCGCGACCACCACCGGAAAGTAGGCCGGCAGGCAGCCGGCCATGACCGCGTTGACGGCGAGCTTCTCGGCGGTGATGGCGCGCTCGCGCACGGGCTCGACGCCGACAAGATGATCCGCCTGTAGCGATGCCTCATCGAGGCAGGCCTGTACGGCGTCCGCGGTTGGCGGCACGACGGGCAAGCCGTCGGTCCAACCGCGACTGTGGAAGAGCTCCTGCGCTGCCGCCGGATCATCGACGCTGTAGGACCTCGAGCTGAGAGCCATGTCTTGGATGCTAAATCTGGACTCCGTTCGTTGTCCACGTCCGGGTCGGCCGGGATCAGCTCAGACGATGAGCCCCTCACCCAGCGCCGCGCCGCGCGAGCAGACGGGAGTCGCCGACCCAACCGATAGAATCAGCGTGGAACCAGCGCAACAGGAATCGGACCTTCATGCCCCCTTCGCGACCCGCCAACTCGTCGCGGTCCGGCTCGACCGACAAGGATTTCCACGTCCACTTTCGCCTCACCTCGTCCAAGCCCATGGCCCCGAAGGTGATCCGCAGCTTGCAGCGAGTCTTGCCCGTCTTCCAGCAACAGCCCGGCTTCATCGGCTGCAACCTGCTCCATGCCCACGATCGCAAGACGATCGTGCTCCACCTTCGCTGGCGGACCAAGGCCGATCACGAAGCCTGCCAGAAGGGCGCCGACTTCTCCCCGGTCGCGAAGGACTGGGAGGCGGTCTTCGCCGCCGGTCGAGTCCGCGTTGAGACCTACGACTCCCGCGCCTCGCTCCAGGGGCCCTAAGGCATGATGCTTCGCCCATGACCGAGTCCGACAGCGTCTTCAGCGGTTCAATCCCCGAGATCTACGATACCTACTTGGTGCCCCTAATCTTCGAGAGCTTCGCGGAGGATCTCGCCGAGCGTGTGGCGGCGCTCTCTCCGAAGTCTGTCTTGGAGACCGCCGCCGGCAGCGGCGTGGTCACCCGTGCGCTCGCGCCGCGGATCAGGTCCGCGGAGCGCTACGTGGTCACCGACCTAAATCCGGAGATGCTCAATCATGCGTCGGGTGAACAGGATCCGCAGCACCGCATCGCCTGGCGGCAGGCCGATGCCCTGGAGCTCCCCTTCGACGACGACTCCTTCGACGCGGTCTGTTGCCAGTTTGGGGTGATGTTTTTCCCGGACCGCGTGGCGGGATATGCGGAGGCGCGGCGGGTACTGAAGCCCGGCGGTCGATTCGTGTTCAACGTCTGGGACCGCATCGAGGCGAATGAGTTCGCCAAGCTCGTGCACGATGCGGCCGCGGAGACCTTCCCCGACGATCCGCCGCAGTTTCTCGCTCGGACCCCGTACGGCTACCACGACCTCGCGATCGTCGAACAGGAGTTGCGCGAGGCAAACTTCACCCAGGTCTCTGTCGTCACGGTGCAGGAGACGAGCCGCGCTCCTTCTCCTCGACACCCGGCGGTCGCCTTGTGCCATGGCACGCCGCTGCGGAACGAGATTGAGCTGCGAGGCGAGAACGGTTTAGATGTCGTGACCGATCGAGCGACGGAGGCGATCGCGAGGCGATACGGCGCTGGTCACGTCGCGGGAAGAATCCAAGCTCACGTCATCGTGGCTGCGCCTTAGCTCTGCCGTGACGGACCTCCGAGAACGCCGCGCATCTCAGCGTTATCTGGAGACCCGACATCGTTTCATCTGCACAGGCTCCCCTGCGCTAGCCTGCGGCCCGTTCGCTCCGGGACCACCGCCGGTGCCGCCGAAGCCGGCCATGCATTCCTCGAGAAACGGACGCCCGTTTTCGAGGGCCGCTAGCCCGGCGGTTCGCTTCGCACCGTCGAACGGCTCGCAGCCGCTCGCTGCCGCCAAAGCCTCACGCTAGCCTGAGCCGAACAGCGCCCAAACCAGCGAGCAGGCCCCTCATGTATGAGCAGATCATCCTCGAGATCGAGGACCCCGTCGCGACGATCACCCTCAACCGCCCCGAGAAGCTGAACACGCTCACCGATCGCATGCGCCAGGAGTTGCGCCACGCGGTCGCGACCGCTGAAGCGTCGAGCGAGGTGGTGGGGATCATCATCACCGGCGCCGGGCGGGGCTTCTCCGCCGGTGCGGACATGGGGGAGTTGGGCAAGATCCAGGAAGCGGGAGAGATCGCGGCGGGACGTGGACCCGAGGCGGTCCCTCCAAGCACGCCCGGCGACCCCGCCCTCGACTACGATCTCTCGGGCGGCATCACCTATTTTCTCCAGGTGCGCAAGCCCGTGATCGCCGCACTCAACGGAGCCTGTGCGGGGCTCGGCTTCTCGATGGCGATGTTCTGCGACCTTCGTTTCGCCTCTGACCGTGCCTCGATCGTCCCGGCCTATGCGAAGCTCGGTCTGGTGGCGGAGCATGGCACGAGCTGGATCGTGCCGCGCGTCGTCGGTCCCGCTCGGGCCCTGGACCTGCTCTGGCGTAGCGAGCGGATCGAGCCCCAGGAGGCCCTGGCCCTGGGCCTGATCGATCGCGTTTTCGAGCACGACGCCTTACTCGACGAGACCAAGGCCTACCTCCGGCATCTCGCCGAGACCGTATCGCCCACCTCGTTGATGCGCATGAAACAGCAGATTTACCGCCATCCCGCGCTCACCCTGCGCGAGGCCATGGCCGAGACGGAAGAGCTGATGGCGGAGTCCGTCAGGGGTCCGGATTTCCAAGAGGGGATCGCGGCCTTCGGCGAGAAACGCGCGGCGGTCTTCCGAAGGCTCGAGTTGAGCTGAGGAGTTGAGCCTCGTCGCCTTCCTCGCGGCAGTCTTTGGGCGAGGATCGGCTGGGCGTCGGCCTCAGGGGCTCGGCTGGCGCCAGACCGTCGGAG
Organism: Chloroflexota bacterium; assembly: GCA_027296805.1. Lineage (GTDB taxonomy): Bacteria > Chloroflexota > Dehalococcoidia > Bin125 > Bin125 > JAPUIR01. Next base: position 3,463 of record JAPUIR010000429.1, read on the forward strand.
CGCTGACTTCGATCCAAACTCCCTCCCCAAAGCGCAACTGGGTTGCCGTGTTCAGGATGGACAATGCCTGAGGGTCGAACCGAAGGAACCTTTGGCGCGTTTCATCCCAGGTGAACAAAACGACCAGCCGATTGCCGATCTCCCGCACGGCTTCCTCAACCGATGCCCCGTCAGGCCCCGACCAGGTCACCAGGTTGAAGCCCGTGTTGAGCGACACATTCCTGGACGACGTGATCAGCGGCTGGGGCCAGTCGATTTCACCCAGCCGCGAGCGCAGGATCCAGACCCCGTCTCCCTGCTTCAACTCGGTGAGGCTGTTCAGAATGGGCGGCGCCTCGGGGTCGAAGCGCAGGAATCTCTGCGATTGACTGTCCCAGGTGAAGAGAACCTCGAACTCCCCTTCGATCAGAGCCGTGGCGTCCGCCGCGCTGGCCGTCGTGTCCGTCCAGCCGACCAAGTTCCAGCCTCGCACCAAGGGGAAGACGGGCAGGATCTCCTCGTAGGCGCCGATATCGCAGACCTCTCCCAGGATCCGCAGGAAGCCACGCTGATCACGTTCCGGACAGGCCGCTTGATCTCCGGCATCCAGAGCGGGGCTGCTTGTGATCAGGACGTGCGTCGGCGTCGGACCCCCATTGAGCGCCAGCGGGCCCAGGCGCGCGTCGACTGCGGAGAGATCGCCCGGCTGATCGAAACCGCAGCTGCCATCACTGTCGAGATTGTTGCCAAGCGAGGTGACCGGCCGACTGCAGTCCCCGCCAATGTTGCCGGCCACGATCGTATTTTGCAGGCTCGGACTCACCAGAAACGCGACTGACAGCGCGCTTCCCCCGGGGTTCGATGAGTTCTGGGCGATCGTCGTGTTGAGGATCACGAGTCTGCCGCCCTCGTGGAAGATCGCGCCGCCTCGAAGTTCGGCCACATTGCTGCTCAACGTGACATTGACCAGGGAGATCACGCCCCGGTCCAGCCAGAGCGCTGCGCCCTGGCCTGAGGAGGTGTTGCGGATCAACGCGCTGCTGTCGAGGTCAAGGCGGCCATCTTCGGAGTCCCAGAAGACGCCTGCGCCGTGGCCACCGCTGTTTTCCTCAACCGTCGATCGGGCGATCATGGCGACCATCTCTGGGGACCGGAGCACCGCGCCACCGCCCGAATCGACAGCCGTGTTGAGGCGCACGTCGCTGTCGACAAGGCTGAACTCGGTAACCGCGGTTCGGAGATGAAAGCCACCCCCCTCCGTGCCAGCATCGTTCCCTTCAATGAGACTGCCCTCGATCGCGACGCTGCCGCTGACGGCCGCTACGCCACCGCCGCGGCGCGCGGAGCTGTTGGCCACAATCTCTGTGTCGCTCAGGGACAATGCTTCACCGGCCGTGAAAATCCCACCGCCGTTCGCGGCGCTATTGCCGGTCACGATGACATCGATCAGTTGGAGATCGACGCCAGCGTCGGCGCGAATGCCGCCGCCGTCGGAGAGACTCACGCCACCTTGAATGGTCACGCCCTCGATGGTCACGGAGATCGAGGCGGCCGCGACAGCCTGGAGGTGGAGAACGCGCTCGATGCCACCACCGTCGATGACCGTGTCGCCGGATCCAACTCCCCTCAGCACTAGGTCATCCTGGACGTCCAGATCTCCGGTGTCGGCGTCCGTGAAGGGGGAGCTGGTGATCTCGAGTCTGTAGGTTCCGGCTTGAAGCAGGATGACGTTGGGACCCTCGAGCGCGTTGGCTTCTTGGGTGGCCGCTCGCAGCGTGCAGGTCTGCGACTCCGTCCTGCACTGACCGTCTCCCGGATTGGTATCCACCTCGTCGAAGATGCTCGTGACCAGAAACGGCGGCGGCTCCGCCTGAGCGTGGAGCGGGAGCCCGGGCGCTCGAACGATGACGAGGCTGGTGACAACGAGAAGAAGCGCGGCGCTTCCAGCGACAATCCTTCGGCTTCGCAAGGTCGTTCCCTCCTCTGGCCAAGTTCGTTCCGGCAGGAAGTGTGTCTGGCCAACGCGATCCGGCTGGAGGCTAGCACGCTACCTGGACTGGTAGTCGGGGCAAGGGGCAGGACGGGACCGCCCCGCTCGTGCGGGTTGGGTGGGACGGGTTCCACGAACCTTGCAACCGGAGCAAACGCCCGCCTCTACGCGGAGGCGTCCGCCGAGTGGTGATGACCGCGCGCTTGCGAGAGCCACGGCTGGCCGTACAGCGCCCTAGACGTTTCTCGATTCACCCGTCGCCGGTTCGTCATGCGAACACACCATAACGAACACAGAGATCCGATGCGGCTCCGTTCAACGCCGTCCAGAAACTATCTCGCTCTCTCATGAGATTTACTTATCACACTGATGTGGTATATATCGGCAAACGACGGGTTCTTGCGAACGCCCGCGGGGCACAACCCCGTCGGATGGAGGCGAAATGCCGCTACTTTTGTTCTTCCTGGGGATCGTGCGCAAGATCGTGCTTCGCGACTGGGGACCGGAGGCCTGGCGCATCCCCATCCAGGCCTTCGTGAAGCTTCTGCTCCTGATCATGCTGTTCATCGGGGCGGTGCTCCTGTTGGTCGCTGCCCTCGCGATGCTGCCGCTGATCGTCGCGGTTATCGGTGTTGTCCTGGTCGTGGTGTCGTTCACGTGGCTGATCTCGTTCTTCGCTCCCCACCTTCTTGCGACGGCGCCGTCCAACCCGATCCCGATGCCAACCACCACGCCGACGTCGCCGCCACCGCTGGATGTCATCGTGGATCCTGGTCTCAATCCCAACGCGGAATACGACGCGGTTTTCGAAGGTGGGGGGGTCAAGGCGATCGCGCACATCGGAGCCCTGAAGCGGCTGGAAGACGCCGGGCTGAAGCCACGGCACGTGGCTGGGACCTCGGGAGGCGCCGTCATCGGCGGCGCTGTCGTGGCTGGAGGGAAAGCCGTCGACATCTGGGGGATTTTGACGGACGGTGACCTCACCCGCGTGCTCGACGCACGCACTGCCCCGAACCGGCCGCTGCTTCGGCACCCCCTCTACGCGCTGACGCCGCTGATCCCGGGCCTCCTTCTGGACAAGTCCATGTTCCGGGGCTTGGCGTTGCGGGAGTTTCTGCGAGAGAGCCTGGCCGGCTTGGTGGGTGGCCCCCCCGACCCCACGTTCAAGGATCTCCCGGGCTTCCCGGACCAAAAGGTGCACCTCATCGCAGCGGACATCACGCGGCGTGTAACGGTCGACTTCCCAAGCGGCGACACTGCTGCCGACTACGAAAAGTGGCCGGACCCCGAATTAATGCCGGTCGCTGACGCGGTCTACATGAGCGCCGCCATCCCCTTCTTCTTCGCGCCGAAGCGACTGCTCATCAAGGACACGACCGTAGAGGCGGACCTCGTGGATGGCGGAGTTACGAGCGGTTTCCCGATCTGGGTCTTCGATGTCCCCTGCGACCCCGAGATTCCAACCTTCGGATTCTTGTTGGAGGAGGGGAAGGCGGCGCCGAGCCCGATCCGCAACGTGCTCAGCTTCGCCTGGAACCTGATTCAGACCGGTATCGGATCGGCCGACAAGATCTTGAGCGAACACAACGAGACACGCACGATCGAGATCCCGATTCCCCCTGGCATCACTTCGACGGACTTCGATCTCTCGCAAGCGCAGCAGGTGGCGCTGTTCGTGAGTGGCTATGAGGCGGCGGACAGCTTCCTGCAGTCCTTCGTCTGGTCCGACTACGTTCTCAAATATCGTTGCAAGGCCGCCCCGTAGGGTTGCTTTGCGGATCAGCCGCCTGACCCGCGGGAGCGGGGTCTAGTGGGTTCCTGTGCAGATCGCTGTCTCTTCCTTTCACGGAACCTGGATCTGCGTACACTCGATCCAAGCGCAGGTCGGGCAAACGGAGGGTCGATTGCAGCGAATCAAGCGAATCATGAAGTCGAATGCGACGGACGGCCCGTCGCTGCGAGGCCGTCTCGCCGCGGCGGTGGCGGTGGCCGGGATCGCCGCCATCGCGGCCGGCATCGTCAATGTCTCTATCGCCGACCCGGTGGCGGAGGCCGCGCCGGTCAGCGCCCAGTTTGCGACAGAGGCAGACCCCAAGTCGGCGCCGCCTCAAGAGACGGAGAAGGGAACGCCCGAGCAATGGGCGGAGCAGATCGAGGCCGCGGTCGCGGCCGGGAAGCTAACCCCTGAGGAGGCAGAATCCAAGCTGGCGGCGATTGCCAACGGCGGCGGGTCCAAGGACCGTAGCGCCGACAAGTTGATAGCGCCGAAGAAGCCGCAGTCGCTCGAGGAGTGGACGAGC
>JAPUIR010000043.1 GCA_027296805.1 Chloroflexota bacterium
GGCACATGATCACGCAGGGGCCCTGGTCGGGGCCGGCCTCGGCGATGTGCATGCGGATGCCGTTGGTGTCGATGAGGCGGTGGGTGATGTCGGCCATGCGTGCTCCTGGTGCGTCTGGTGCCCAGCGTGCAGGGTAGGAGAGCTTCGTCTGGACAGGGGGGCTGCACCCCCCTGAGACCCCCCGCATGTTCGCGCCACGGGGGGTAGCGGTGCGCGGAATGTTAGGAGTTGGAATGCCAACGTAGACTCTGGTGGCGGAGTGGGGAATCGCTACGGAAGCGGGGGGGGGTAGTCACGGGTCGATCACCGCGGCGGGTCGAGCCTGGTCGGCTGACGGTGGCCGGGGAGGGGAACAGGGCCATGGGACGAACTCGAGGCGGGCGGCTGGGGGGCGATGAAGCGGGCCCAGTCGCGGGGCACAGGAGCAAGGTCCGATGGGGGATGCGTTCCGGGTCCTCCGGAGGTCGCGCGGCGATCGAATTGTGTCGGGATGGGCTCCTGTCTTATCTCGTTTCGGAATGGGTCGTGGAGTCAGTATAGAACATATGTTCTTTCTTGGCAAGGGTGAGACTAGCGACCGTCGAAGCGGGGCTCGCGGCGTTCGACGAAGGAGTTGACGCCTTCGATGCGGTCGTTGGAGAAAGTGACGAGAGGGAGGGCCATCTCGGACCAGAGGATGGCGTTCTCGAAGTCCATGCTGGCGGTCTTGTAGGCAAGGAGCTTGCCGACCTTCTGGCCGATGGGCGGGCCGGCCTCGACTTCGAGGGCGAGTTCCATGGTCCTGCTTTCGAGGTCTTCCGGCTCGACGAGGTAGTTGGTAAGACCAGCTTGGTGGGCTTCCTGCGCGTCCATGAAGCGGCCAGTCATCATCATCTCCATGGCTTTGCGCCAGCCGATGATCTTGGGGATTGACCAGAAGCCGCCCAGGTCGGCGTAGAGGCCACGTTTGACGTAGGCAACCTGGAAGCGGGCCGCGGTGCTGCCCACGGCGAGGTCGCAGTGGCAGACAAGGTCGAACCCGGCGCCGACGCAGGCGCCGTTGATGGAGGCAATCACAGGGACATCGAGGCGCTTGAGGGCGATGTAGGCCTCGGTCTCGACGCGGAAGTTGAGGCGCGCGCCTTCAATGTCCATGGGGGCGTCGGCGGGAGGCGGCTCGCTGTCCGGGTCGGCGGCGCCGCTGTGGTCCATGCCGGCGCAGAAGCCGCGTCCGGCGCCGGTGATGACGACGCAGCGGACGCTGCGATCGGCCCGGGTATCGATGCAGATGCGCTGGAATTCGCGGAGCAGCGGGAAGGTGAGGGCGTTGAGTTTCTCGGGGCGATTGAGGGTGATCCAGAGGATGCCGTCGCGCTCGCCGCGGCGTTCGGTGAGAATGGGCTGGTCGTCGCTCATGGGGGGCTGCTCCTGTGCTGAGCGGCGAGTCTAACGGACGCGCTCGTCGTGCTTATGCTGAGCGAGTCTCTGGTCGGCCAGTCCACGCGAAGCGAGCCCGCCCTGGGCGCTGCGCGACAAAGGAGGCAGCGATGCCGAATTCGCCCAACCCCGTGGTGGGAATCGTGATGGGGTCGCAGTCGGACTGGCCCACGATGCAGGTGGCGGCAGAGACGCTGGACGCGCTGGGGGTGCCGTACGAGGCGCGGGTGCTGTCGGCGCACCGGGTGCCGGACGAGACGGGGGCCTGGGCGGCGTCGGCCTCGGAGCGGGGGATGAAGGTGTTGATCGCGGCGGCGGGGGGCGCGGCGGCGCTGCCTGGGGTGGTGGCGGCGAAGACGCTGCTGCCGGTGATCGGGGTGCCGATGGAGGGCTGGGCGCTACAGGGTCTCGATGCGCTGCTGTCGATGGTGCAGATGCCGCCGGGGGTGCCCGTGGGGACGGTCTCGATCGGGAAGCCGGGGGCCACGAACGCGGCGCTCTACGCGGCGCACATTCTGGCCGTGGAGGACGCGACGGTGCGGGAGGCGTTGGCGGCTTACCGAGCGCGGCGGTCGGAGCAGATCCTGGAGAATCCAGACCCGCATTCTTCCTAGACAGGGGGGCTGCCTGCCTGGAGGTCGCTCGTGGAAACTCGCTCCGGCCCCTGCGACCCCCCGCATGTTCGCGCCACGGGGGGTAGCAATGCATGGAATGGCAGGGGTTCGGAAGGCGCACGGTGGATCGGGTGGTGGAATTGGGGGTCGCTACGGAAGCGACGTTCGGATCCACCCAGGGGAGAGGCTAGGGGCGGTGGCGGTAGCGGAGGTAGACCTCACCCGTTTCCGGATTGGGGATAGCGTGGATCAGTTCCATGCGGGTGAGACCGTCGACGGTGGGGGTGGTGCTGGTTTCAATGGCGGTCAGTCCGTGAGTGCCGCCGACGATGAGCGGGCCGACGGTGAGGAAGAGCTCGTCGAGAGCGTTGGCCTGGAGCAGAGCGCCGTTGAGTGTGGGCCCACCCTCGACGAGGAGGACATCCGCGCCTAGTTCGTGGCGCATGTGGCGCAAGGCACTGGGCAGGGTGTCGTGCGGGGGGACATCGATGACGGGGCGGCCGGTGGCGACGAGGGCAGCGCGGCGGTCGTCGGGGGCGGAGGTGGCGAGGTAGAGGACGGCGTCGAATTCGTCGTGGGCGGTGAAGAAGCGGCGGTCGAGGGGGAGGTCACCGCTACGGCTAATGACCGCCGCGGTCGGGGAGGGGGGTTTTCCGCGCTCGCGACGGATGGCCTGGAGCTCTTCGGCGTCGATCCGGGAAGAGGTGCCGCTGGCGCGGAGCGTGCCCGCGCCGTTGAGGATGACGTCCGCGTTGACGCGCAGTTCGCGCATGAGGCGCTGGTCAGTGGGGGAGCCGAGGCCACGCTCGCGACCCTCCACGGCGACCTTGCCGTCGAGGGAGGCGACCATGTTGACGAGGATGTAGGGGCGGTGGGCCGGCGCCGGCGGCAGATCCAGCGCGGTGTAGTCGGGCTTGCCCGGGGGATAGGCACGATAGGCGTGGGGCATCGACATAGGTTACTGAGTGGGGAGGTTACCGAGTGGGGCGCCCCGGGGCTGGGGAGGACAGGTCGGCGGCGGCTAGGCGACGCGGCCTTCAGCGCCGCTGTCGTAGCACCTAGGCTGCCTCCATGTCGTTCAGCGCCGCCGACATCGATCGCACGCGCGAGGCGTGTCACCAGGTCCTCACGCAGCACCAGCTCCCGGGGCTGGCGCTGGCGGTCGTGCACGACGGGCGCCTGGTCTACGGGGAGGGATTCGGCTGGGCGGACATCGCCAAGCGACGCGAGCTGACGCTCTCCAGCCGCCAGCGGATCGGGTCGATCACGAAAACGATGACGGCGCTGTGCATCATGGCGCAGGTCGACGCCGGCGCACTCCGGCTCGATACGCCGATCGTCGGTCTGCTGCCAGAGGTACGCTTCATCGGCGAGGGGCAGGCGGAGGCCCTGACGATCGAGCATCTGCTGACGCACACCGGCGGGATCGGCGAGGCACCGACGCGGGCGCACCTGCAAGACCCCGAGAGCGAGCTGTGGTCGGAGTCGCCGGACCTGTTGCCAGCCGACGATCGCTACCCGGACGGGATCGAGATCGAGGTGGATCCGGGCACGAAGTGGGCCTACGCCAACCACGGCTACGGGCTGCTGGGCGACATTCTGGTGCAGCTAGAGTCGGCGCCCCTGGCACAGATCCTGCGTGACCGAGTCTTGCGGCCGCTGGGGATGCGCGACAGCGATATCCGTGACCGTCCGCACCACAGCCTGGCGTCGGGCTACCACCGGGCGCTGAGCACGGATGAGCGCGCGTCGCGGGGCAATGTGGAGCTGTGGGCGAGCGATGAGCCGCCGCAAGATGCAGTGAACATCAAGGGCGGCTACGTCTACATCCCGATCCCGGCGGCGGGATCCGTGCAGAGCACGGCGCGGGACATGGCGCGCTACGCGGTTGCGCTGCTCGACCAGGGAGCAGGGATCGTCGATGCGGCGTCGTTCGCGGCGATGGTCGCGCCGCAGTGGGAGCCGCATCCGCGGCTGACGTCGCTGGGCTTGTCGTTCATGCGGCAGGAGCGCTTCGGGATGGCGAGCTTCGGACACGGGGGCGGTGTCGTGGGCGGATGGAACACGGAGCTGGCGCTGTTCCCGGAGCGCGATTTGGGCGTCGCGATCCACTTCAATCTCGACAATGAGGTCACGACCGCCGCGCGCTCGACGATCATCCAGGCGGTGCTGGACGCGACGGTCAAGCCGCTGCCCACGATCGCGCCGGATGCGGGGATCGTGGCCGGTGCGCCCGGGCAGTACGAGGCGGCCGCCGGCGACCTGACGAACACGCGCATCCGGCAATCCACGGGCCGGATCTCGATCGAGGAGGCAGAGGGCGGGCTGCGGCTGCGGTCGCGGCGAGGAAGCTACGCGGAGGGGGTGGCGCTGCGTCCCGCGGACGCGGATGAGCCGGAGCGCTTCCAGATCGACGACGGCGCGGTGGAACCGCTCCAGGTGGTCTTCAGCAAGGACGAGAGCGGCCGGGTCGATGGGCTGTTGATGGATCGCTGCGTGCGGATGCAGCGGTCCGCGGATTCCCGCCAGGTCTAATCCGCGGCGCGACACACAGCGCGTCCGCCGGGGAGCACATACGCTGGTTGGGTCGTCGGGGAGCATCGGAGAGAAACCATGCGTATTCGTGCGTCTCTGCAACATTTCTTGCTCGTGCCTCTTGCGCTCGCCCTCCTGCTGGCCGCGTGCAGTGGGGGCGACGACGATTCCTCGGGAGGCGACGCGGATCAGTCGTCTCAGGCGGTCGCAGCAGAGGCCCAATCAGACGATCAGTCCGAGGGCCAGGCCGATGCCGACGATCCAGGGTCAGAGGACGACGAGGAAGAGGGGCAGGACGCGCCCGCGCCGAGCGGTGACTACGAGCGCGCTCTGACGAACATCGTCGACGACGTGGAACAGCGGCTGGACGATGCGGCGGACGAGTTTCAGCGAGCATTCCTCGGGAACCTGGATGGCGTTGATCTGGACGACGAGGCCGCGCTGAATGAGGCGCTCGCGGGCGCGCTGGGCGACTTCGTGCCGCGCATCGTGAGCATCGTCGATGGCGGGCTGGCAGAGCTGGAACGCCTCGATCCGCCGGACCGGTTCGAAGATGACCACAACCGCTTCATCGCAGGGCTGCGTGAGATCACGCGGCTTCAGCGGGAGGGCTTCGATGCCGCCCTGGAAGCGGACTTCGACTTCGAGGCGGGCTTCGACGATCTGAACGCGGCGTCGGACGCTTTGGAAGCGGAGCTGGAGCGGGAGCTGTCGCCAGAGTTCAACGCGTTGGTAGCGTCGTTCTTCGCGGACGACGACGATGAGGACGATTCCAGCTTGGCTGACTTGGTGGGGGACGAGAACGTCACGCTGAGGCAGGGCGACTCCACGATCACGGTGGGCGGGCAATTGCCGGACGGCTTCCCGGAAGCGCTGATCCTGCCAGGGGCGACGCTGGACTCGACGCTCGGCAGCGAAGTCGACGGGGTGCGGACGGCGATTACGTTCTGGGAGACGGAGCAGGAGCCGTCGGAGGTGCTGGACTTCTACGCCGGGGCCCTGGTCGAGGCAGGCTACGCGGCGGAGCAGGAGCGGATTGATCTACCGGGCTTCAATTCGATCACTGTGCTCGGCGCGGACGGTGAGCCGGTCGTGAGCATCATCGCGACGGGGGAGAACGGGACGACGACCGTGATCCTGTCGCTGGTCGACTTCTAGGGCGGTCCGGGTACGGTCGGTTCCAGCGGCCCGAGCGGCCTCTGATAGCATCGGTCGACTGTTGCCGGGCATGGATTGCCATGCGCAACCGTCTCTTTTTTCTGCCAGCACTCGCCGTTCTTCTGGTTCTCGCTGGATGCGGGGGTAGCGAATCTGACTTGTCAGAGGATGGCGGGGACGGGGCGCCACAACAGGGGGGTCACAGCGGTCGACGCGACCGATGCGGCGCAGGCCGATCAGTCCGAGGGCCAGGCTGAAGCCCAAGATCAGGTCTCGGGCGACGAGGAGGACGAGGGGCGGGACGCGCCCGCTCCGAGCGGAGACTACGAGCGCGACCTGACAAACATCGTCGACGACGTGAAGCGGCGGCTGGACGAGGCGGCGGACGAGTTCCAGCGGGCAATCATCGGGAACCTGGACGGGGTAGATCTGAGCGACGAGGAGGCGGTGAACGAAGCGTTCGCGGGCGCGTTTGGCGACTTCCTGCCGCGCAGCCTGAGCATCCTCGAGAACGGGCTGGAGGCGCTGGAAGACCTTGATCCACCGGACCGGTTCGAGGAGGACCACAATCGCCTCATCGCAGGGCTGCGTGAGATCACGCGGTTTCAGGAGGAGAGTTTGGATGCTGCCCTGGAGGCGGACTTCGACTTCCGGACCGACTTCGACGATCTGGCCGCGGAGGTGGCCGCGCTGGAAACGGCGTTGTCGCCGGAGTTCCTCGTGTTGGTGGCATCACTCTTCGAGGACGATGAGGAGGACGAGGGGCGGGACGCGCCCGCTCCGAGCGGCGACTACGAGCGCGACCTGACAAACATCGTCGACGACTTGGAGCGGCGGTTCGACGAAGCGGACGATGAGTTCCAGCGGGCATTCCTTAGGAGCCTGGACGGTGTGGATCTGGAGGACGAGGAGGCGGTCAATGAGGCGTTGGCAAGCGTGCTGAGCGACTTCGTGCCGCGCGGCGTGAGCATCCTCGAGAACGGGCTGGAGGCGCTGGAAGGGCTCGATCCGCCGGACCGGTTCGAGGAGGACCACGATCGCTTCATCGCAGGGGTACGTGAGATCAGGCGGCTTGCGCAGGAGGGCCTCGATGCCGTCCTCGAGGGGGGGTTCGATTTCGAGACCGGGTTCGACGGGGTGCAAGCCGAAACGGACGCGTTGGAAGCAGAGTTGGAGCGGGAGCTTTCGCCGGAGTTCTTCGCGTTGGTGGCATCGTTCTTCCCGGACGATGATGAGGCCCAGGGAGGGGACGCGCCCGCGCTGAGCGGCGACTACGAGCGCGACCTGACAAGCATCGTCGACGACGTGCTCCGACGCCTCCTCGTGGCGGGGCTCGAGTTCCTCACGAGCCTGAACGGCCTGGACCTGGACGACGAGGAAGCGCTGAATGAGGCGCGCCGAAGCGCGGTGGGCGACTTCGCAGCGCGCTTCGTGAACATTGTCAAGAACGAGCTGGAGGGGCTGGAAGAGCTCGATCCGCCGGACCGGTTCGAGGAGGACCACAATCGCTTCATCGCAGGGGTGCATGAGATCAGGCGGCTTCAGCAGGAGGGCTTCGATACCGCCCTGGAGCCGGGCTTCGACTTCGAAACGAGCTTCGACGATTTGGACGCGGAGGGGGCCGCGGAGGTGGTCGCGCTGGAAGCGGAGCTGAAGCGGGAGCTTTCGCCAGCGTTCAACCTTTTGGTGACGTCGTTCTTTGCGAACGACGACGAGGGGGACGCTCCCGCTCCGAGCGGGGACAGCGGCGGGACCGGTAGCGACGGCGGGGGGAACGCCGACTCCGGCAATGGCGCTGTAAGTAGTGCGATCCCGGCGGCGCTGATTCACCCCGACGGGCCGGGCGGCTGGACGTCGACGCCCACGCCCGAGGGGACACTGTTCAAGGCCGGCTTCAGCCTCGATCCGAACAGCGATATCGAGGAGGTGCTCGACTTCTATGTCGACGCGTTCGCGTCGCTGGGAGCGCCCACCGTGACGAGCCGGTTGGTCACTCCGATCTCTGGCGAGGTGGAGGCGAGCGGTCCAGGCGGACGGGGCTCGGTTCAGATCTTCGCGGCGCCGGGCATCATCGGGCTGCAGGCGGAGTTCCTCCAATTCGAGTAGTGCGGGGGCGCGAACCGGAGCCAGGCGGGGCGAATTGACACGGGGTTGTTTGACGGCGTGCGGGCCGGGTTCCGATAATCGAGGTGAAGGCAACGACCGGGACCAGTGAGGCCCCTTCGTTTTCAGAGAGCCGGCGGTCGCTGCAAGCCGGCGTTGAAGGCCTCCACTCCCCCGCGAGCCGTCCCCCGAACGCCCTTGGGTCAGTAGGCGGGACCGGGTCCGCCCGTTAGCGCGGCAATGAAGCGCCCCGCCCCTCGGTGGGGAAGCAGGGTGGTACCGTCCTCCCTCCGTCGGCGTGGCGGCAGGCAGGACCCCGGCTCCCCATTGCTCTCGTGAGCGATGGGGATTTTTGATCCGCGCCGGGGATGAGGTGCAACGTGATCCTGCGCATCGTGACGGTGACCGTGGCGCCCGGGAAGCTAGAAGCGTACTGGGCCTGGGCGGGCGAGATCCTTGCTCTGTGGGACGCGCACGGCATCGAACGCGCGGGCGGGCCGTACCGCTCGCGGGAGGGCGAGGCCGACGTGGCGCAGTGGCTGACGCTTCACGCGGACGACAGCGTGATCGAGGACGAGTTCCGCGCGATGTATCGCACGGACGCTGGCAAGGCGTTGATCGAGCGGCGGCCGGCGTTGGTGACAGAGACGACGATCGCGAATTACGACGCTTGGCCGTTCACGTCGTGAAGACTGGCTCAGGATCGAGGCAGGGACAGGCATGACGAGATCGATCGACCGCTACGAGCCGACCGCCATCGAGGGGAAGTGGCAGGAGCGCTGGGAGTCGGACGGGCTGCATCGCGCGCCGGATGACGATCCGCGGCCCCGTCGGTATTTCTTGGCGATGTTCCCCTACCCCAGCGGGGACCTGCACATTGGCCACTGGTACACCTACGCCCCGGCCGATACGGCGGTCCGCTATCACCGCATGCGCGGCGAGAACGTGATGTTCCCGATGGGGTTCGATGCCTTCGGCTTGCCGGCGGAGAACGCGGCGATCCAGGACGGGATCCACCCCTCGATCCGGACGGCAGAGAACATCGAGCGGATGCGGACGCAGTTGCGGGCGATGGGCGGGTCGTTCGATTGGTCGCGGGAGCTGGTGTCGTCGGACCCGGCCTACTATCGCTGGACGCAGTGGTTCTTCCTGCAACTGTTCAAGCACGGCTTGGCCTATCGCAAGAAGGTGGCGGCGAACTGGTGTCCCGGCTGTGTCACGGTCCTGGCCAACGAGCAGGTGCTGCGCGACGACGACGGGGTGGGCCGCTGCGAGCGCTCGGGCGACGTGGTGGAGACGCGCGATCTGGAGCAATGGCTGTTCCGCATCACCGACTACGCCGAGGAGTTGCTGGATTTCTCCGCGATCGACTGGCCGGACCGGATCCGGATCATGCAAACGAATTGGATCGGCCGGTCGGAAGGGGCGGAGATTCGCTTCGAGCTGGAAGGTGCGGCGGTGGATGCAGTGGTCGATGCAGTGGGCGAGTCGTGGGAGCAGATCGCGGTGTTCACGACGCGGCCGGACACGGTATTCGGGGTGTCGTACATGGTGCTGGCCCCGGAGCATCCGCTGGTAGCGGCAATCACGACGAAGGCGCAGGCCGCCGATGTGGAGGCGTACGTGCAGCGCTCGCGGCAGGCGAGCGAGATCGAGCGTCAGTCGACAGAGCGAGAGAAGACGGGCGTATTCACGGGGGCGTACGCGCGGCACCCGTTCACGGGAGAGCGGATCCCGATCTGGACGGCCGACTACGTGCTGCTGTCCTACGGGACCGGTGCGGTGATGGGAGTGCCTGCGCACGACGTGCGCGACTTCGCCTTCGCCGCGAAGTACGACCTGCACGGCTTGGTGGTGATCGCACGCCCGGACGAGGACACCGCGATCCTGCAAGGAACGCTGAGCTCGGAGATGGCGGAGGCGTACGTGGGGCCGGGGACCATGGTGAACTCGCCGGGGTTCGAGGGCAGCCCGTCGGCGGAGGGCCAGGCGGCGGTGGCGGAGGCGCTAGGGGCGAAGGAGATGGGCGGCGCGTCGGTTTCGTACCGGCTGCGGGACTGGCTGATCAGCCGCCAGCGCTACTGGGGCAGCCCGATCCCGATCATCTATTGCGAGCAGTGCGGGACGGTGCCGGTGCCGGAGGACGAGCTACCGGTGCTGCTCCCGCCCGACGCTGAGTTCCTGCCCAGCGGGGAGTCGCCGCTGAAGCGGCACGCGTCGTTCCGAGAGACGACGTGCCCGCAATGCGAGGGGCCGGCGGAACGCGAGACGGACACGCTGGACACGTTCATGTGCTCCTCCTGGTACATGTTCCGCTTCGTTGATCCGAACAACGCGGATGCGGCGTTCAGCCCGGAGCTGGCACGGACGTGGCTGCCGGTCGATCAGTATGTGGGAGGCGCGGAGCACGCAGTGATGCATCTGCTCTACGCACGCTTCTTCACGAAGGCCGCGCGCGATATGGGGATCTTGACGATCGATGAGCCGTTCAGGCAGCTGTTTAATCAGGGCATTATCGTCAAGGACGGGCACAAGATGTCGAAGAGCCGGGGCAACGTCGTAAATCCCGACGACGTGGTCGAGGAGTACGGCGCCGACGCGATGCGGCTCTACGAGATGTTCGTGGGACCCCTGCGCAAGGCCGTACCCTGGTCCACCGAGGGCATCCCCGGCGTGTTTCGTTTTCTCCAGCGCGCGCATCGACTCCTGGTGGAAGAGAGCGACGGTGAGGAGCGCCCGCGCAAGCTCGGCGGGGGAGCTGGAACGCGCTCACAGCAGCAGCTCCTGGCTCGCACGATCGACAAGGTGACGCGC
>JAPUIR010000430.1 GCA_027296805.1 Chloroflexota bacterium
CTCAACCGTGCCACCGAACTGCCAGCCTTTGTCGGTGGGGTAGTAGTAGTGGGGCGAGATGAAGACGTCGTAGCCCCCGGCGTCGGCGGCTTGGAAGAGCTGTTCGAGGTGGGCGACGGTGTCGTTGGCCACCACGCTGGCCCCCACGAGCTCCCAGGTGACGCCCTCCGGACTCAAGAAGTCGTTCTGCGGATCGGTGATGACGATCGCGGTGTCTTGGCTGCTGAAATCCATGTCCATCCCCTTTGTTTCAACCCAACTCTGTTGGCGGTGCAATCTACTGGACCTACGGGCCGCCGGGGGACCTGGATTGGCGACAGGTCAGCCTCGATGACGGGACTCCAACCGCCCGGCGCGGCAGGGCGCGGGGAGGAGCCCGGCAGGGTATCATCGGCGGCGTTGTAGAGGAGACAGCGATGGCTGGGGCACTGGACGGGGTTCGTGTAATCGATTTCGGGCAGTACATGGCGGGGCCCCTAGCGGCCCAGCTACTGGCCGACCAGGGAGCGGACGTGGTGCGGGTGGACCCGCCAAGCGGACCGCTATGGGACACGCCCGCGAATGCGACTTGGAACCGCGGCAAGCGCAGCATCGCGATCGATCTAAAGCAGGAAGCGGGGCTGGCGGAGGCCAGCCGCCTCGTGGCGAGCGCCGATGTCGTGATCGAGAACTTCCGGCCGGGGGTGATGGAGCGGCTGGGTTTAGGCCCGGAGGCGCTGACGGAGCGGCATCCGGCTTTGGTCTATCTGTCGTTGCCGGGATTTGGCGCCGACGACCCGCGCGCGTCGGTGCCCGGCTGGGAGGGGGTGGTGGCGGCGGCCAGCGCGACCTATCGCCCCAACCCTGAACGCGACTCGGATCGTCCGGTCTACACGGCGATCCCGATCGCGTCGGGGTACGCGGCGCTGCTGGGGGCGACGAGCGGGGGGATGGCCCTGCTGGCGCGGGAGCGCGACGGCCGCGGCCAACGCGTTGAGGTGCCGCTGTACGACGCGATGTACACGGCGATCGGGCTGTACGGCCTGAAGATCACCGACGGACCGGCGCGACCGCTGCGGGCGAGCCCGTGGGTGCGTCAGTACGAGTGCCAGGACGGACGCTGGGTGCAGTTCCACGCCGCGTTCACGCGCTTCATCATGCAGTTCATCGATGCGGCGGGGGTGGGGGAATGGCGTGAGGACGGGGTCACCGATCGGCATCGTGTGCGGGATGAGCCGGAGCTGAGCGATGAGCTGGAGCGTCGGATGCGGGCGCTGTTCAAGACGCGTCCGGCGCTTGAGTGGGAGGAGCTGGTCAATGCGGCGGGAACACCGACGGCGATCTGCCGGACGACAGCGGAGTGGCTGGCGCATCCGCACGCCCGCGAGTCGGAGATGATCGTGGAGGTCGACGACCCTCGGTACGGCCCCATGCTCCAGCCAGGAGTCCAAGCCCGGCTGGGGGGGACGCCGGGCGAGGTGCGGGGGCCGGCGCCCGAGCTGGACGGCGATCGGAAAGCGATTCTGGCTGAGCTGGAGGGAGCGGCGCGGAATGGTGCTGGTGTCGAAAGGGAGGACCCGCGCGCGGTGCTGGACGGGGTGAAGGTGCTGGATCTTTGCATCATCCTGGCCGGCCCAACTTGCGGCCGCACGCTGGGGGAGTTCGGCGCGGACGTGATCAAGATCGATGGGCCGAGCCGGGAAGACGGCGTGCTCTTTCACCACGACGTGAACCGTGCCAAGCGCAGCCTGCTGCTGGATTTGAAAACCGAGAAGGGCCGGGATATTTTCTGGCGTCTGGTGGACGATGCCGACGTGATCGTGCAGAACTACCGCAAGGGCGTCGTGGACCGGCTGGGGATCGGGTACGAGGAGGTGCGCAAGCGGAGGCCGGACATCGTCTATGCATCGTTGAACGCCTATGGCCACGACGGGCCCTGGGCGGATCGGCCCGGGTGGGAGCAGTTGGCGCAGGCCGCGACGGGGATGCAGGAGCGTTTTGGGGGCGAGGCACCCGTGCTCCAGCCCTACGCCATCAACGACTACGGCACGGGCATCACGGGCGCGTATGCGGTGGCGCTGGCCCTGTTACACAGGCGTCGGACGGGGGAGGGGCAGCACGTCAACGCGGCGCTCGCCTACACCGCCTGCACGCTGCAATCGAGCTTCTTACAGGACTACGCGGGGAAGGACTGGGACGAGCCGCGGGGCCAGGAGGCGCTGGGCTCGGGACCGCTTCAGCGGCTGTATCGGGCCAGCGACGGCTGGTTCTTCCTGGGCGCCCGGGAATCGGACGTCGCAGCGATCGCGAGCATCTCCGGGCTGGAGAGCGCCGAGCAATGCTCGCCGGAAGCGCTGGGGCCGTTCTTGGAAGCGCGCTTCGCAAGTGCGCCGGTCGAGACGTGGGTCGAATGGCTCCGGGAGGCCGGCTGCGGCGCGCATCGGGTAGCCAGCATCGAGGAGGTGATGGAAGATCCGCGCGCGGTGGCGCGCGGGTTCAGCCTGACCCGCCAACACGAGGATGCGGGTCTGATCCGGACGACGGGTCCGGTCGCGATGCTTTCGCGCACCCCGGTGCGCCCCGGCGATCCCGCGTCGCCGCCGGGTCTCGATGCACCGTCGATCCTGGCGGAGATCGGGATGGATGAGGCACTGGCCGACCTGATCGCGGAGGGCGTGGTCGTGGTGGACGGTGTGCCCGCGCTCTAAGCGCGGCATCACTAGACAGACAGGGCCGATGACCGTCTCCATT
>JAPUIR010000431.1 GCA_027296805.1 Chloroflexota bacterium
CCCGATCTCCGATTGGATCGTTCCCCAGATCCGCGTGCCCAGCCCGAAAAGCGACAGGTTCGGCTCCGCCCGGAAGAGCACGACGCCGGCGCGGCGCAGCCGCTCCAGACGCGTGGCCACCGTCGTCCCGGAGACCTCGAGGGATTTGCCTAACGCTACGTAGGAGCGACGGGGATCCTCCGCGATCACGGCGATCAGTTGGCGGTCGAGTTCGTCGAGTTCGATTAGGTCAGCCATCTCTTCGTCAACATTGTGCAGGAGCCAGGTCTAACGATCTTTGCGCCAAAGAGGTTCCACTGTGCGATAGAGCACTCCTGTCTCAATAGAGCACTCCTTCGTCAAGCAGCCGTTGGAACTCCATCTCGGATCGACCCAGCAACTCCTGTACGACGTAGGCGTTGTCCTCGCCCATGCAGGGCGCCGCGCGCTCGATTTGCAGCGGCGTGCCGTGGAGCTGCCAGGGGATGCCGGCGTGTTTCATCCTTCCGATCTCGGCGTGCTCCAGTTCCACAAAGAAGCCACGCTCGTTCATGTGCGGATCGTCGCCCACGTCCGCCATGTCGAAGACCGGGACCGCGGCGATGCCCAGCGCCTGGAGCTGCTCCGCGACAGCCCAGCGGTCCTGGGGCTGTGTCCACGCCCCCAGCATCGCATCCAGATCCGCTTCATGCTGCTTGCGGCCCGCCGCCGAGGCATAGCGCTCCTCCAGTGCGTCGTCGCCGATCAGCCCGGCGAGACGATCCCATTCCGCATCATCGCGCACGGCGATACTCAGCCAGCGGTCCTCGCCCGCGCAGGGGAAGAGCCCGTGCGGCGACATCAGCACATCGTGGTTGCCCTGGCGCGCGGGCACATCGCCGCGCAACGTCTGCGCCATCACACCCTCGGGCAGAATCGCGATGAGCGACTCCCACTGGGAGAGGTCGATGTGCTGGCCGACGCCGCTCTCTTCCCGCTGCCACAAGGCCGCCATGATCGCGAAGGCCCCGTGCAGCGCCGCGTTGGGATCGCCGTAAGAGAGACCGACCTCGCTGGGCCCATGCCCCTCGTATCCCGTCAGCGACGCCAGCCCGCTGATCATGGTCAGCGGCCCGCCGAACGCCACGCGATCCCGGTAGGGGCCTGTCAGCCCGTAGCCCGACAACGAGATCATGACGAGCCGCGAGTTCAGCGCTGACAGCGCCTCCCATCCCAGGCCGAGTCGATCCACGACCCCCACGGAGTAGTTTTCGACGAACACGACGGCGGCGGCCGCCAGCTCGCGCGCCAGCTCGACTCCCTCTGGTCGCTTGAGGTCCAGAAGGACGCTGCGCTTGCCTTGGTTCCATTGATTGAAAGACCCCCCGCGGTTGAGCCCGGGCTCCCCGGCGTAAGGCGGGACACGGCGGTTCATACAGGGCCGCTGATGGGTCTCGATGCGAATGACCTCCGCGCCGAGGTGGGCGAGCTGCAGGGTGGCGTAGGGCCCAGCCCACATCCAGCTCATGTCGACAATGCGGACACCTTCGAGCGGCAGCGGCGCTGTCATACCCGGCTCTCTTCCACGGCGAGGACCTCCGCGTTGTGCTCCCCCAAGAGGGGGGCCGGTCTCCGCAGCTCCCAGGGCGCATCCGGAATCAGGTACGGCGCTCCCGGGACGGTGACCTCTCCGACGTGCGGCTGGTCGAAACGCACGAAGAAGCCGCGCGCCTGTAGGTGCGGCGACCGAATCAAGTCCCCCATCGTGGAGACGGGGGCGAACGGGAGGTGCGCCTCCCCAGCCAGGTCGAACACCTCCTTGACGGTGTGCTCTGCCAGCCAACCTTCGACGAGCGGCTTAAGGGCGTCGCTGTTCTGCCCGCGCGACAATCGATCCCCGAAGATCTCCCAACCACCCCATTCCGGATCGTCCATGAGCTGAAGGAATCGCTCCCACTGGTGCTCCTCCGGCGTCATCACGAAGATCAGGCCGTCCTTCGCCTCCATGATCTCCATCGGCGCGCCGGTGCGAATCCCCAGCCGGCTCGCCACCGCGCCGGTATACGTGTAGTTGACCAGCGCCAGCTCCAGCTGCGCGGCGATGCACTCCTGCGCCGACACCTCCACGAACTGCCCCTGCCCCGAGCGCCGCCTCGCCCACAGCGCGCCGAAGGTCGCGACCGCCGCATGGGCGGCGGCTTGGAAGTCGGCCTGGCGCCCAAACGCCTTGAGAGGCGGGAGGTCCGGATAGGGACTGGAGCCTGGGGTGATCGAGGCCCAGCCGCCGGCCGCCACCACGGAGATTTCGTCGGCTTCCCACTCTGCTCGGGGACCGCGCACGCCGAAGGGCGTGATCCATGTGTAGACGGTCCCCGGCATCCGCTGGCCAACGCTGTCGTAATCGAGGCCGAGCCGGCGCGCGCGTTTGACAGGCAAGTTGTGGATGAACACATCGGCGCCGACGGCGAGGTCGATCAGGCGATCGCGGTCGCTTGCGTCTTCCAGGTCCAGGGTGACGCCACGCTTGTTCGCGTTGAGGTAGATGAACAGGCCGCTGGCTTCGGGGTCGTCCTGGGCGCCCTTGGGGAAAGGCCCCCGGCGGCGGGCAGCGTCGCCCTCCGGCGGCTCGACCTTGATCACGTCGGCGCCGAGGTCCGCGAAGAGCTTGGCCGCGTACGACGCGCTCACCAGCTCGCCGCATTCGATCACACGCAGGTCGGACAGTGCCCCCACCGCGATCGCCTCCTATGTGCTGGCCGTCTGCGGCTGCTTCACGCGCGGCAAGACCTCAGTCGCGATCAGCTCGATCGATTGCATGATCTTGTCGTGCGGCGTGGTGGCTCCCTGCATGAACAGCAGGGCCTCGTCCACGCCTGCATCCACGAGGTGGTCGAAGACGCGCACGACGGTATCGGGGCTGCCGATGGCGGCACCGCCGGCGGCCACGATGTCCTCCATCGACACGTCGGCCGACTCCTGCGATTGCTTCTCCCAGTACTCCATGAACCAGGAGTACGAGTAAGGGGCCTTGCCCCCCGTCCAGGGCGCAAAGAGCTGTTTGACTTGCTCGTTGTAAATGGTGAAGTTCGGTCCCTGTATCGCCAGCGCTTCCTCGTCGCTGGGGCTGCAGAGGGTGTTCAGCCAGAGCGCGAAGCGGTTGTTCACGAACTCACCAATCGGCGTGCAGTTCGCGATCTTCTCGCGATACATCTTCACGTAGTCGTTGGACTGCCCCTGCCCGATTCCGAAACCCAACACTCCCAGCCCGTTGTTCGCGGCGAACTCCACGGTCGCCGGCTGAGTGCAGGCCACCCACATGGGCGGATGCGGTTTCTGAAGCGGGTGGGGCGTCACGGTGCGCTCGGGGATCTCGATCAGGTCGCTCTTCCAGGAGAACTTCTCCTGCGTCCACATCTTGGGCAGCATGCGCAGCGACTCTTCCCACTGCGGGCGCGTCTCCTCCGGGTCGACACCGAAGGCGGACAGCTCCGACTCCGAGATCGCCCGCCCGCCACCGAAGTCCACCCGTCCGTCGGAAAGGATATCGAGCACCGCGACCCGCTCCGCGACCCGCAGGGGATGGTTGATGTGGAACGGCAGCAGAACGATCGCGTGGCCCAGTCGGATGTTTTCAGTGCGCTGCGCCAGCCCCGCTAGGAAGATTTCCGGGGCGGAACTATGCGAGAAGCCCGGCAGAAAATGGTGCTCCGTGAACCAGACCGCGCGATACCCCAGCTTGTCTGCCAGCTCTACTTGCTCAAAACACTCGGCGTAGCGCTGCTTCACTGCGTCGGCGTCGGGGCTCACCTCGGACGTGGTTAGTTCGTAGATCAGGCTGATGTCCACAGCAGGCTCCTTTCAGCGCTCCTACTTCATTGCCAGCGGATTGATGGGGGAGCCCACGGCTCCGGTCACCCGCAGCGGAGGGGCAGCGAGCTGGAACGCGTACCGGCCGTCTTCGGCGCAGTCCGCGCTCAACGCCTCCAGGTTCCACATCTCGCCCAACATCATCCCCATGTCGCGGATCGCGAGCAGGTGGAACGCCAAGAGGACGCTTTCGATCTCCGGGGGCGAGACCTCGACGGCGATGTTGTCGCTGGCGATGGCGGCCACTTCGTGCTCCCAGAGCCACTCGGCGCACTTCCACGAGACCCCCGGCGAGCCCATGGCCCATGCCTCTCCGTCGCGGTGCTCCAGGAAGTTGGCCCACCAGCCCGTGCGTACCAGCACGATGTCTCCGGATTCGATCGTGACGCCCTGGGCCGCCGCGACCTCGTCCAGATCGTCGGGGCTGATCGGGGTGTTGGGCGGCAAGTGCGGCAGGCCGCGGTGGTGCGCCACGTCCAGCAATACACCGCGGCTGACGATGCCCTTCACGTCCACCTGATCGATGCTGTTCTTCGTCGCCCCGAAGCTCGTCACCGCTTTGGAGGGGAAGCCGTTGTACATCTGGTCGTCGTAGTAGACGTGCGACAGCGCATCCCACTGGGTAGCCGCCTGCAAAGGCATCATGATGAAGTCGTCGTTGAACCGCATCGGGCCGGCATCCCAGAGGCCGGCCATCTGCGCCTCGGTGGCGCCGCCCCAGCCCGCCAGGTACCTGCCCAGTTCCGAGTCGCCCCCGTCCACGATCATCAGATGGATGGGGTTGCGCCGAAATCCATGCGCTCCTTGGGGCCCGTGGGAATCGAAGTCGACTCCGAGCGGGAAGACCTTACCCTGCGTTACCAGGCCTGCTGCCTGAATTAGCTTCGCCGGGGTGATGAAGTTGAGGCAGCCCAGCTGATCGTCCTCGCCCCAGCGACCCCAGTTGCGGACCTTGCTCGCGGCTTCGTCGAAGTCGGCCCGTGTCCAGTCAGTCATGCGGCATCCGTTCTCTGCGCTCCGGGCGACACGCGGCTAATGGCCGCTGGCCCCCCCGTCGATCGTGTATGTGGCGCCGGTGATGAAAGCGGCCTCGTCCGACGCGAGGAAGGTGACCAGCGCGGCCACCTCCTCCGGCCGCCCGATGCGCGGCACCCGTCCGGGGGCGATGGGCAGATCCGTCAGCCCCAGCTTCTCGAAAGAGCGATGCATCATCGGCGTGTCGATGGGACCGGGGCAGATGCAGTTGCAGCGGATCAAGTCGTCCGCGTGGCGGTAGGCGATTGTGCGGGTCAACGCGTTCACCCCCCCCTTGCTCGCCGTATAGGCCGTGCCCCCGCCGCCCGAGAGCGCGCCCACCGACGACATATTGACGATGCTGCCACCGCCCGCCCGCTGCATCTCCGGGATCGCCGCCTTGGCCAGGAGGAACAGCGCCTTTGTGTTCACCTCCCAGGTTCGCGTGAAGATCTCCTCCGTCACGTTCAGGATCCCGGTGTCCCCCATGTCGGAGATGCCGTGCGTGTTAGCCAGAATGTCGAGGCGGCCATAGCTTCGGGTCGCCGTCTCGACGATGCGCGCGCAATCATCCGCGTGCGAGACGTCCGCCACCACGGCCGTCGCTTCGCCACCATCCGAGGCGATCGCCGCCACAGCCTCGCGCAGCCCCTCCTCGGCCAGATCGACGGCGATCACCTTCGCGCCCTCTTGGGCGAACCGCGTGGCCGTTGCCCGGCCGATCCCGGATGCTACCCCGGTGACCACGGCAACCTTGTCTGCAAGCCGGTCTGACATGAGCCATCCTCAAGCCTGCGACCCCCCGCTGGAGCGTCGGTATGATAGGGGATGTCGAAGCGGAGACCAATTGAGGCTTGAGTATCACAAGCATAATGCGCGAATGATCGGGAAATCATCCGCGCGCGAGCACAACGAATAGAAGGCCAGAAGCAGTGGGAGCCCCTCTCGATCGACGGTGGTAAGTTCGCGACACGCGTCTGGCGCGAGGGCTCCGGCCCTCCCCTGCTCTACTTTCATGGCCTCGACGGCGTGCCCTCGGAGGAGCCGTTCCTGCGGGAGCTGGCGACTGCGCGGACGGTCATCGCACCCGAGCATCTCGGCTTCGGGGAGTCGGTCGACACGATCGACGATATCCTCGACATCACCCTCTATCACCGCAGTGTGATCGACGCGCTCGGCCTCGACACGGTCGACGTACTCGGTCACTCGCTCGGTGGCATGTTCGCGGCGGAGCTCGCCGCTATCAGCCCAAGCACGGTCGGCCGCCTGATCCTTGTCGACGCGCTCGGCCTCTGGCGCGACGACCACGAGGTGCCCGACATCTTCGTGCTCAGCCCGCGGCGGCAGGCCGGCCTCCTCTGGCACGACCCGAAATCCGAGGTCGCGAGCACGGTGCGTGGCCCCCAAGGCGTCGACGGCGCCCTGCAGCGTAACGCCAACCTCGGCGCGGCCACGAAGTTCCTCTGGCCCATCCCGGACCGGGGACTTCACAAGCGGCTGGGCCACATCGCCGCGCCGACTCTTCTGATTTGGGGCGAGTCCGACGGCTGGGTCGTTCCCGCCTACGGGGAGATGTTCGCAGCGGGCATCCCCAATGCGCGCCTAGAGATCGTCCTGGGGGCCGGCCACAATCCCATGCTGGAACAGCGGCAGGCGTTCCTGAGCGCGGTGGACGAATTCCTGGGCGCCTGACCGCGGAAGCCGGCTCCCGGCTCCAACTCAGTCCGCGAGAAAGCCCGTTACTGCCTCCACGAACTCCGTTGGGCGTTCCAGCTGCGGGAGGTGCCCGGCGCCCGGCATTGTGACGAGCCGCGCCTGCGGGATCGCCGCCTCGAACGCCGTCGCGCACGAGGGCGGGATCACGCCGTCGTCCTCGCCCCACAGCAGCAGGGTCCGCGCCTGGATGCGGTGAATGCGTTTGATCAGGCCGCGGTCGGGGAAGGGCCAGAGGAACTTGCTGCCAGTGCTCAGCGCGCGGTTGCGCTGGATCGTGGCTTCCTGGCGCTCGAGCGGATCTTCGGGCCGGTCGTGTGCCGCGTACTCTTGTGCCACCGCCGACTCGGGGTCGTGCCAGAGCAGGTGCGGCAGCGTTCGGACCGGCGTCGCGAAACGGTCCGGCGGCTGGCAGCCCTCCAACCAGAGTCCGTACGGCGCGACCAGCACCAAGCGATCCACCCGATGTGGGCTCAGCGCGGCGAACTCCGCTGCGAACATCCCGCCCAGCTCGTGCCCAACGACGTGCGCCCGCTCCACTTGCAGCTCATCGAGCAGGTCGTTGAGGAACACCACCGTGTCGATCGGGTCGTCAATCAGCTCCGTCCCACTGCTGGCCCCGAATCCGGGGTGCAGGGGAGCGTAGACATGGAAGCGCTCGGCCAAGCCCCTGAGGAAGGGCTCTTCGACCCGTTGCGGCGCCATGTCGTGCAAGTAGAGCAGCGCGGGGCCGTCGCCGGCCTCCCGCAGCTCCACGTTGAAGCGCCCTTGGCGGACCGACACCTTGCGCACCGAGAGCTGTCGCGTTGTGGACACGGCTACCTCCTATCCCCCGTTGCGCGTGGGGCGGGGTGCGACTCGGGTCTCCAAAGGCTGCGGCGACCAATGGTCCTCCCACTCCGACCACATCCCTCGCAGTTGGGGGATTACCTCCGTGCCGAACAGCTCGATGTTCTTCATCGCCGCGTCGCGGCGCATGGAGCCGATTTGCAGCAGCGGCAGAAGCTGGCCCACGCGCAGCTCCGTCATGGCCTCCCGCACCTGCGAGGCCACCTGATCCGGGTCACCAACGATGATGTTCCCGCCTTCGATCAGATCCTCCCAGGTCGGCCCGGGCCCTTCCGTGCGTTGCGCTCCGCCGCCGGTGGCCGGTGACGGCGGCAGCGCCGCGCTGCGCTCGAAGCCGGCCCGGATCGATCGCTCCGTGCGGTAGCCCGGCGCCTCCGGGAAGTAGCGCCCCGTGGAGCCCAGCAATCGCTGGTAGAAGAATTCCACCGCTTCGCCGTAATCCTCCTTCGCCTGCGCGGCCGACTCCGATACCAGCGCCAGTTGGAGGAACGCCACGCGATATGGGTTCAACTCCGCACCCAGCTCTCGGACTCGTTCCCAGTACCCATCGAGCGTCTGCTGGGCCCGCTTGAAGCCGCCGTAACTGAGCGCCGCGTAGACGTAGTCCTTCTGAATCGTCCAGTCCCAGGTCTCCACCGAGCCGCCGCCGGGCACCCAGATGGGCGGGCGCGGTTGCTGAAGGGGACGGGGCCAGGGATTGACGTAGCGAAGCTGCGTGTACTTGCCGTTGAAGGGGAACGGAGCATCCGTCTCCCAGCTACGCGTGATCAGCTCCTCCGCCTCGTAGTAGCGCTCGCGCAGCTGCGCCGGTCCCACGCCGTAGCACCAGTTCGTGTCCTGCGAGGACCCCACCGGGAACCCACAGATCACCCGCCCGCCAGAGATCACGTCCAGCATCGCCATCTCCTCGGCGATACGGATGGGCGGGTTATAGAGCGCGATCGATGTCCCCAGCACGATCAGGTTCACCCGCGACGTACGCCGGGCCAGCGTCGCCAGCATGATGTTCGGCGAGGGCATCGTTCCGTAGATGTTTTGATGGTGTTCGTTGACGCAGACTCCGTCGAATCCCACCGTCTCCGCGAACTCCATCTCGTCCAGGTACTCGTTGTACAGCTCGTTCCCCAGGACGGGGTCGTAGAGCGATCGCGGCACGTCCACCCAGACGCCGGCCTCCTTCCAGTTGGGGCCATGCGGCGGGTCCTCCGGCAGGTCGGTGAACGGCATCAGGTGGAACAGGCTGACCTTCACGGCAGCATCCTCTCCGGCACGACATCCCCCCAGCATGGACTGCGTCGGCTGGGGCGCCGCCGTCCGACTAATCGAAGCGAAAGACTTCCAGGGCGTTGTCGCGCATGTAGCGACGCCTGACGCCATCGCGCAACGGCAACTTGTGCGCCTCATCGACGCAGCGCTGGAACGCCTGGATCGGGTAGTCGGCGGACCACATCACCTTGTGCTGCCCGCGCGTGTTCATGAAATGGACGATCTCGTCCGGGATGTACTTCGGCGACCAGCCAGCGGTCATCAAGTAAAGGTTGGCGTGCTTTTGCAGAAGCGCCACTGTCTCCAGATGCCAGGGGTGACCGATGTGCGTGGCCACCAGCTTCAGCTCCGGGTACGTGATCAGCACGTCGTCCAGGTCGATGGGGCGCTGAAACTTCGCGAAGCGCAGCGGACCAGGGAAGCCCACGTTGATCACGATCGGGATGTCGAGCTCGATGCACTTGGTGTAGATCGGGTAGTACAGAGGGTGGTTGGGCGGCAGGTTGACCAGCGAGCCCATCACGCGCACTCCGCGGAAGTCGTATTCGTTGACGGCGATCTCCACCATCCGCACCGCGTTCATGCCCTGCGTCGGGTCGATGTTGCAGGTTCCCTGCAAGCGCCCGGGATTGGCCTTGACCACGGACGCAACCTTCTCGCACGTCTCCCGGAAGTCGTCCAGCGTGAAGCCGTCGCCCCAGCCCCCCATGTGCGGGTTGGCATAGACGGACCCCGCCGAGACGTTGAGCAACCCCATCGCGATACCGGCGTCGTCGAAGCGCTGCATCATCATCTCGGGCGACACTCCGCCCAGGACATCGGGCGAGCTCTTCGCGAACCAGCGCCGGATGTTGGGATCGACGTCGTCCCGTTTCTCGGGGCTGGGAAAGTTCACGTACACATCGACGTACTCACCCGACTCGATCTCCGCCATAGAGTTCCTCCGTTGTCTGGCTCGCTGACGCTGAGACTGGCGCGCTATGCGCGCGGCAGCCCTAGCCCTCGTGTCGCGATGATGTTGCGCTGGATCTCGGATGTTCCGCCGCCGATGGTGCCAATCAGCGTCGTCATCACGCCCAGCATTCCGCTGCCCGCCAGGACCGCCCGCGACGAGCCGGGCGCCATCTGCCCCGCCAAGCCCAGGGCGTGCAGGGTCGTCGTCGCCAAGCGGTTGCCCAGCTCCGAGAAGTAGAGCTTGCCCATGGACGCCTCATAGTTCGGGATGCCTCCGACTTCCTGGATGCTGGCGATGCGGTACGACAGGTTGCGACCGACGGCCAACTCGATGTAGCGGTCAGCCAGCTCGTGGCGCAGCCGTTGCCGCGCCATCTCATCAATGGGTCGCGCCTCGGGGCCATGCAGGAAGCTGACAAGCTCGTCGAGCGAGCGCCGGAACCCTGCCGCGCTGGCGATGTTGGAGCGCTCGAAATCCAGCAGAGTCGCGCCGATGTACCAACCGCGGTTCTCCTCGCCCACCAGGTTCGTCGCCGGGACCCGCACGTCCTCGAAGAACTCCTGACAGAAATGCACATGCCCCGTCATGGATTGCAGGGGCTGCACGGTGATGCCGGGGGTCTTCATGTCCAGTAAGAAGAAGCTGATGCCGCGGTGTTTGGGCGCGTCGGAGTCGGTCCGCGCCAGGAGGAACATCCAGTCGGCGCGACGCGCGTGCCCCGTCCAGATCTTGGAACCGTTGATGATGTAGTCGTCGCCGTCGCGTATCGCCCGGGTCTGCAACGAGGCCAGGTCAGAACCGGAGTTCGGCTCCGAGTAGCCCTGGCACCACATCACATCGGACGCGGCGATGCCGGGCAGGTGGGCCGCCTTCTGCTCATCGCTGCCGTTCAGCATAAGGACCGGACCCAGCATGTTCAGTCCGTTCGCGTTCAGAATCGGCGCCCGCCGGTATGCCATCTCCTCGCGTAGCACGACCTGCTCCAGGATGCTGAGCCCCATCCCGCCAAACTCCCGCGGCCAATGGGCCGTCAGCCAGCCCTGCTCTGCGAGCCGCTTGTTGAAATCCAGCGCCCGCGCGTAGTCGTCCGGGTCGTTGGACCACTCGGGGGCGATGTGCGCTTCCTCCCGCTCGGGCGGCAGGTGCTCGTCCAGGAACGATCGAATCTCGCCGCGCAGCGCTTCCTGTTCCGCCGAGAACGTGAACTCCATGCCGGCCCCCAGACTGGTGCCCGCCCGATGGAAGGCTACGTTGCCGCCACGGTCTCTTGGCCGGCCCGCTTCTTGAAGTAGGGGATCACGTGCTCTCCAAACAGCCGGATCGACTCCATCACTTTGTCGTGGGGAATGCGGCCGCCTTGCATGAGACACATGATCTGGTCGACGCCGACCTCTTCCCAGTGCTTGATCACCCGGATGCAGGCCTCGGGGTCGCCGATGCAGACGACGGCGTCGTCGACCAGTTTGTCCACCTCGCCGGGCTCCGCCTCCTGCTCAACGAAATACTCGCGCCCG
>JAPUIR010000432.1 GCA_027296805.1 Chloroflexota bacterium
GACGCGTCGTCCGATGAAAGCCAAAGAGGTCCGGCAGGCGGTCGGACAGGAGGCGGATGCCCGACGGAACGCGAAAGCCGGGGTAATCTTCAACGTGTCCACGTTGCTGCAGGAGCCGATCGGCAGCGTACGGGTCCACCACGTTGACGCAACGCCGCTGGTGATAGATGAGGAGCCCCTGACGGTGAGCGGGAGCCTGCGGCTGCTGCGCACGGATGGCTCCGTGCTGGTGGAAGGGGAGTTGGACGCGGTGGTGGTTGGGGCCTGCGACCGTTGTCTGCGCAAGATGGCGCTGCCGCTCACGCTGGCGCTGCGGGAGGAGTACTGGCCGCCTGACGATCCTCTGCAGCACGAGGTGGTGGAGGTGCCCGAGGGGCGCGAAGGTTTTGCGGTTGTCGAAGGGCATATCGACCTTCAGGAGGCCATCCGCCAGTATGTGGTGATGGAGCGCCCGATGCGCACGGATTGCGGCGCGGGGTGTCCCGGTCGTCCATCGGGCGAGGAGTCCGGAGCGGATTCGGCGCCGGGCGAACCCAGAGAAGCGGAGTCGGTTGACAGCCGCTGGGCAGCCTTGCGAGGGTTGCGCGACGAGCTGGAGCGGCCGGGCCGCGAAGAGTAGAAACGGGCTCTCCG
Source organism: Chloroflexota bacterium (assembly GCA_027296805.1). Taxonomy (GTDB): domain Bacteria; phylum Chloroflexota; class Dehalococcoidia; order Bin125; family Bin125; genus JAPUIR01. Next base: position 634 of record JAPUIR010000432.1, read on the forward strand.
GAGCCAGAGGAAGGCAGCGCTATGGCGCCGTTGCCCAAGCGAAAGTACGCGAAGACGCGGCAGCGACTGCGCCGGCAGCACATCCGGCAGTCGCGGGCGCAAGTAACGCTGTGCCCGGAATGCCGATCGCCGCGCGTGGCACACCACATCTGCCATGAGTGCGGCAGTTACCGCGGTCGTCGGATCTTCGATCTGGACGAGGAATAACTTGGCGGGCGAAGCGGCCGGGATCGCTTGGCTGTTTCCCGGGCAAGGCGCGCAGCGGGTCGGGATGGGGCAGGACGTGGCGGCGGAGTTCCCGGAGGCGCGGGCGGTGTTCGAGGCGGCCGATGCGGCCCTGGAACGGCCGCTGAGCGAGATCATCTTCCACGGTCCCGAAGAGGAGTTGGTGCGCACGGTGAACACGCAGCCGGCGATCCTAGCGACGAGCCTGGCTTGCCTGGCGGCGGCGCAGGCGACCGGCGATGTGCTCAGGGAGTCGCCGTCGTTTATGGCGGGGCACAGTCTGGGCGAGTACAGCGCGCTGGTGGCGGCGGGGGCGTTGAGCTTCGCGGCGGGGATTCGCTTGGTCCAGGAGCGCGGCCGCCTGATGCAGGAGGCCTGCGATGCGAACCCCAGCACCATGGCGGCGCTGATCGGTTTGGACGAGAGCGCCGTCGCGGCGGTCTGCAAAGCAAGCGGGGCCGAGATCTGCAATATCAACACTGGAAATCAGATCGTGGTGGGGGGGCGACACGCGGCCGTGGCGGCGGCGGTGGAGGCGGCGAAGGCGGCCGGGGCGCGCCGGGCGATCCCGTTGAAGGTGGGCGGGGCGTTTCATTCGTCGCTGATGCGACCGGCGGCCGAGGGGATGGTGGCGGCGCTGGAGGCGGTGGATTTCGCGCCTCCGGCGACGCCGGTGGTGGGAAACGTGCAGGCCGAGGCGCTGACCGCAGCGGACGAGGTGCAAGCGGATCTGCGCGAGCAGGTGAGCAGCCCTGTGCGCTGGCGGCAGTCGGTGGAGCTAATGCTGGCGGCGGGCGTGCGTCGATTTGTGGAGATCGGTCCCGGAAGCGCGCTCACGGGGATGGTCAAGACGATCGTTAAGGAGGAGGGCGCGAAGGCGGAGGGGCCGAATCTGCTCAACCTGAACGATGTGGCGTCGATCCGTGTGGGGAGCTGAGGCGAGCGATGGCTAGGCTCTATCGTCGCGGCCGAGTACGGGCCTTCCAGGCTTTGTTCGAAGCGGAGTTCGAGCGGGTGGGGGCGGAGGTGGCGTTGGAGCGAGAGGGGGGGCAGCGCCTGAGCGCGGCGGAGCGGGAGCACGCGGAGCGGTTGGTCGCAGGGGTGCAAGCGCGACGGGAGGAGCTGGACGCGATCATCCGCGAGGTGGCGCCGGCCTTCCCGGTACCACAGCTCGCGGTGGTTGACCGAACCGTTCTTCGGATTGCGCTCTACGAACTGCTGTTCAATAATGCCGCCGTTCCGGTCGCGGCCGTGATCAACGACGCGGTGGAGCTCGCGAAGACGTTCGGAAGTGACTCAAGCCGCCGCTTCGTGAACGGAGTTCTGGGCACGGTAAGCCGCGCCAGGCTACCAGCGCCGGAAGAGGCGCTCATAGGTTCGGCAGAAGAGACGGAGGAACCGAGTGGCGCTCTATGACCAGGTGAAGACGATCATCGAGAACCAGCTAGGGGTCGACGAGGCCGAGATCAAGCCAGAGGCTTCCTTTATCGATGACCTCGGGGCGGACTCGCTGGATCTCGTCGAGTTGATTATGTCGTTCGAGGACGAGTTCAAGGACGTGGTGCCGGATCTGGAGATTTCGGACGAAGAGGCCGAAACGATCGGGACGGTGCAAGACGCGATTGACTTCCTCAAGGGCAAGGGCGTGCCTGAGTAGCCTGCGCCCGGTGCCCGGCCCGGCGACTCTCGATATGCGATACCGTTAAGTACGCGCGTGCCGCTTGTGGCGCGGGCTGAGTGAGGCATTGTGGAGCTCTTCGGGATTGGGATCCTGGAAATTCTCGCCGTCTTTCTGCTGATGGCGATCATTTTCGGACCGGATCGTCTGCCCGAGATGGCGCGCCAGTTCGGCCGCGCGGTGCGCGAGCTGCGCGAGTATGCGCGCGATTTCCGGGACGAGTACCTGACTGATTTCGAAGAGGTGAAAGAGGAGTACCTCGAGGTCCGCTACGAGCTGAAACAAGCGGACAGCGACCTGCGAGCGGAGATGGAAGAGCTGGACGCCGATCTGCGAAAGACGGTGCAGGACTCCGTGGACGACGCTGAGACGGCGGTCCAAGAAGCGAAGAGCGCAGCCGAAGGATCTGGTGACGAGGGGGCAGTCGCGACGGGGGCGGCCAAGCGCAAGCCGGCGAGCGCGACCGACGAGACGGACGAGCCCGAGCAGCCACGCCGCGCGCGCCGGGTCCGTCCACGACGGCGGCAGGCGAGCGAGAGCGGCACCAGCCGACCCAGCAAGGTGATTTCGATCAACCGACGCCGACCGCGGGCGTAACGCAGCAGCACGATGGCATCTCAAACAGTCCTGGAGGATCAGTTCGACGGCGAGGGTCCGAGCGCCGAATCAGGCGCGATGACGCTGTTCGAACACCTGGACGAGCTGCGCAAGCGGATCACGATCGCGGCGCTGACGATCGTGCTGACGACTGTCGTGGCGCTGGTCTTCACGAACGACATCATCGTGTTTTTGACAGAGCCGGCCCGCAAGGCGGACCCCGACTTCGAGCCGATCTTCACGGAGGTGCTGGGCTTTGTGAGCGCCTATTTCAAGGTGGGGTTGCTGGTAGGCCTGGCGGCCGGGATGCCGATGTTGGTCTACCAGGTATTCGCCTTCCTGGCGCCCGGGCTGGAGCCAGGGGAGCGAAAATGGATCTTCCCGCTGGCGTTGCTGGCGTCGCTGTCCTTCGTGGGCGGCGGGTCGTTCGCGTTCTTCGTGGCGTGGCCGCCGGCGCTCGATTTCCTGCTGAACTTCGGTGAGGGGGTGGCGGACCCGCAGATCCGGATCAATAACTACGTCGATGTTCTAACGCGGTTCATATTCTGGACCGGGATCGTGTTCGAGTTGCCGCTGGTCCTGATGGGGTTTGGGTTCCTGGGGCTGATTACGGCGTCGCGACTGAGGAAGGCGTGGCGCTGGGCGATCATCGGGGCGTTCGTGATCGCAGCCTTCATCACACCGTCGATCGATCCGGTGACGCAGGCGGCGGTCGCGATTCCGCTGATGTTCCTCTACGTGTTGGGAATCGCGCTGGTGAAGATCATCGAGCCGCGTGCGCTGGCGCGCATGCCCGTGGTGGAGGAAGACGCGGAGGCGGAGGAGGACGACGAATAACCCGGCCACTCATGACGGGCCAGCGGTGACGTAACGCCCCTGGTCGAGGCGCTTACGTCCGGTAGCGGTGCTGGCCGCCTTGCCGGACATGGGTCGGTGTTCTATTCCTCAGAGGTGACTTGTTCGCAACAGGTCGCGAGGGCTCGCGGCGGATCCGAGGGTGCGCGTGGACGCAGAAAATCAGCACGATCTGGAAGTACGGATCGCCGCCTGCACGCGCTGCCGGCTGGCGTCGGGGCGGACGCGAACCGTGCCCGGCGACGGGGACCCGAACGCGGAGCTGATGCTGATTGGCGAGGGGCCGGGTTTCAACGAGGATCAGCAGGGGCGCCCGTTTGTGGGGCAGGCCGGAAAGCTGCTGGACAAGCTGTTGGGCGAAATTGGCCTGACGCGGGAGCAGGTCTTCGTGACCAACGTGGTGAAGTGCCGGCCGCCGAACAATCGCGATCCAGAGGCGGACGAGATCGCTTCGTGTGAGCCGTACCTGGACGAGCAGATCGCGGGGATCCGGCCGAAGCTGATCGTGACGCTGGGGCGGTTCGCGATGAACTACTTCTTGCCCCGCACGACGATCTCACGCTCGCACGGGCGCGCGACGCAAGCGGGGGGCTGGCTGATCTATCCCGTGTATCACCCGGCCGCGGGGCTGCGCCAGACGCGGATGCTGAATGTGCTGCGCGAGGACTTCCAGCGCATCCCGGAGTTCCTGGCCACCTCCGACCGGCCGGAGGTGACTGCGGTCGAACGCGACGCGGGGGGTGCGGAGGAGCCGCAGGGCACACAACTGTCGCTGTTGTGAGCCGCGCCACAAGGCGGGTGGCCGCCTACCATGCAGGCATGCGACGTCAGATTTCGAGTGGCCGAGGAGCGGCGAGATGAGCGCAATCCCGAGCGACGGCGTGCGCGTGATCCCGCTGGGGGGCGTGGGCGACATCGGCCGCAACATGATGCTGATCGAGACGGAGGAGGACCTCGTCGTCATTGACTCCGGGATCATGTTCCCGTCGGAGGAGATGTTCGGGGTCGATTACATCATCGCGGACACGACCTACCTGCTGGAGCGCCGGGACAAGCTGCGGGCGTATCTGATCACGCATGGGCACGAGGACCACATCGGCGGGCTGCCCTACGTGCTGCGCGACGCGCCCGCGCCCATCTACGCGATGCGGCTGACCCACGGGCTGATCGAGGTGAAGCTGCGGGACGCGGGGCTGAAGGAAATCGAGCAGATCACGATCGATCTCGCTACGGAGTACGGTTTCGGGTCGATCAGCGCGGAGTTCTTCCCGGTGGCGCACTCGATTCCGGACGCGACGGGGATCGCGCTGCGCACGCCGGCGGGGCTGATCGTGCATACGGGCGACTTCAAGATCGACCACACGCCGGTGATGAGCCAACCAACGGATCTGCCACGGCTGGCGAGTCTGGGCGAGGAGGGGGTGCGCCTGCTGTGCAGCGATTCGACCTATGCGGACCGGGCGGGGCATACGCCGTCGGAGTTGGTGGTGGGCGAGGCGTTGGAGCAGATCCTGCTGTCGGCGCCGGGACGGGTGATCATCGCGACGTTCGCGTCGCAGATCGCGCGGTTGCAGCAGATCGTCGACGGCGCGGAGGTGGCGGGGCGAACGCTGTTCGTGACGGGGCGGTCGATGGAGAAGAACGTGAAGATGGCGCGCGAGTTGGGCTACATCAAGGCGCCGGAAGGCTTGATTCAGAGCATCAGTCAACACGAGCAGTTCGCCGATGAGGACGTGGTGATCGTGGGCACGGGGGGGCAAGGGGAGCCAATGTCGGCGCTCTCGCGGATGTCGGTGAACGATCATCGCGACGTGACGATCCGGTCGGGAGACACCGTGGTGTTCTCGTCGAGCCCGATTCCGGGCAATGAGGCAGCGGTGAACCGGACGGTTGACAACCTGTTCCGCTTGCAAGCGGACGTGCGCTATGTAGGCGGCGGCGCGGTGAACGTCCACGTGCGCGGACATGCGGGGCAAGAGGAGTTGAAGACCGTGCTGAGTTTGGTTCAGCCGCAAGACTTCATGCCGATCCACGGGGAGTACCGTCATCTGGCGCTCCACACCCGGCTGGCGCGGTCGATGGGGATTCCGGAGGAGCGCTGCCATCTGCTGCTGGACGGGGCGATCCTGCAGTTGACGGCGGAAACGTCGGAGGTGGTGGGCGAGGCACCGGCCTCATACGTGTACGTGGATGGGCTGACGGTAGGGGGCGTCGATCACACGGTGCTGCGGGACCGCCGCCATTTGGCGCGGGACGGGGTGGTGACGGTCGTGGTGCCGGTCGACCACCAAACGGGCCAACTGGCGGGCCAAATCGACGTCATCGCGAAGGGCTTCGTGTGGATGGACGAGTCGCCGACCTTGCAGGAGCGGGTCGAGGAGCAGGTTCGGCAGGCGTTCGATCGGGACGACCATCCGGTGGAGTGGCACGAGCTGCAGAACGTCCTGCGGCGCGAGATCTCCGGATTGTTGTACCGCGAAACTCGTCAACGTCCTATGGTGTTAGCGGTGGCGATGGAGGTCTGACCTCCTGTTTTGGGGTGAACCGCCCAGGTGAAGGGGCGGTTCTCACGATGGCTCGTACGGTCGTCCGGCCTCGCCGGAAACAACGTTCGTCCTCCGGATCCTCTTCGGCGCGTTCCCTGGCGGGGAATGCCTTGGCTGAGCATCGCCTACCGCTAGCGGGCGTCGGCCTGGTGTTGCTGGCAGCCGCCCTGGTGAATTGGGTGACGGGGCAAATCAATCTTCTCGGTGGCCTGCGAGAGTCGTTCGTTGGCGCGGTGGGTATCGGCGTGTTCGTGGTGATCGGCGTTTCAATCCTGGCCGGGATGTGGTTCTTGGCCGGTGCGCGGTCGATCGGGCCGCGGAGCGTGCGGCGACTGGGTGGGGTGGGGGTGCTGCTCCTGATGGCGGTCGGGGTGGCGGGGTTCCTGACGCCAGGTTGGGAGCTGGGCGGGGTCTCCCTGCGAGAGACGAGTGCGGGCGGCGATCTGGGCAACTGGCTGGCGACGCCCTTCGGGGCACTGCTGCTGCTAATGCTGGCCGTGGTCGCGAGCGCGCTGATCGATCCCGGTCGGACGACACGCGGACTCGCAGTCGTGTGGCGCGGGGCCGCGCTGACGGTGCGGAACGCCGCAGAGAAGGCCCCGACGGCGCGGCTGCCCGGTATGGGCGGCGGCGACGATCCCTGGGCTGAGGATGGGGACTGGACGGGCCCGGCCCCCGAGCACGACCCGGCGCTGGACGAGCATCACCTGGCGGCCGTAGCGCCGTCGGTCACGGTAGCGGACGAGAAAACGGATGTTCCGGAGGCCGCGCCGGAGGAGGCTGGCGCCGCGGCGGAGGGCGACACTGAGAGCGACGGCGAGGAAGCAGCGGTCACGAAGCCCGCGAAGGGGAAACAGCGTCGCTCGAACGATGGCTGGCAGATGCCGCCGCTGTCGTTGCTGAAACCAGACGCGAAGGCGGCTCGCAAGTCGGATGCCGTCCGACAGGGCGAGGTCATCGTGACGACGCTGGCGCAGTTCGGGGTCGACGCACGGGTGATCCAGGTCGACGAGGGGCCGTCCGTGACCCAGATCGGGATCGAACCGGGCTGGGAGGTCAAGACGAAGAAGGTCGTGGTGCGGGACGAGAACGGCAAGGCGATGCTGGGCGAGTACGGACAGCCGCTGACGCGTGAGGAAGAGGTTTCGCGCACGCGGGTGCGGGTGAACCGCATCACCCGACTCACGAACGACCTCGCGCTGGCTCTGGCGGCGCCGTCGATTCGGGTGCTCGCGCCGGTGCCGGGCAAGCCAGTCGTCGGGATTGAGGTGCCGAACAAGGAGCGACGGGTGGTTTCGCTGCGGGGGGTGATTGAGTCGCCGGAATTCAAGCGGATGGCCGCCCGCGGCGGCTTGCCGATCGCGTTGGGGCGCGACGTGAGCGGGCAGCCGGTTGTGATGGACCTGGCGACCATGCCGCATCTGTTGATCGCGGGGGCGACCGGCGCAGGGAAGAGCGTCGCGATCAATTCCATCATTGCGGGGCTGCTGATGCAGCTCTCCCCGGAGGCCGTGCGCTTGGTGATGATCGATCCGAAACGGGTGGAGTTGACGGGCTACAGCGATATCCCGCACCTGGCGTTCTCCCATGTGGTGACGGACCCGGACGAGGTCGTGGGGGTGTTAGGTGTGGTGGTGACGGAGATGGAACGCCGCTACCGGCGCTTTGAGCACGTGGGGGCGCGCAACATCACGGCCTACAACAACGAGGAGCGTGCGGAGGGGCCGCTGCCCTATTGGGTGGTGATCCTGGACGAGTTGGCGGACTTGATGATGGCGGCGCCGGTGGAGGTGGAGCAGCAATTGGTGCGGCTGGCGCAACTCGCACGCGCGACGGGGATCCATATGGTGGTCGCGACGCAGCGGCCGTCGGTGGACGTGGTGACGGGGCTGATTAAGGCGAATTTCCCGACCCGGATCGCGTTCGCGACGTCGTCGCAGATTGACGCGCGGGTGATTCTGGACCGGGCGGGCGCGGAGAAGCTCCTGGGCCGGGGCGACATGCTGTTCATGGGACAAGACAGCATCCAGCCACGCCGGGTGCAGGGGACGTTCGTCTCCGACGAGGAGATCAATGGGCTGATCGGCTTCTGGACGCAGGACCGCTTCAAGAACGTGCCGCGGCCGACCATGGACCATTTGCTGGAGGAGGCCAAGGAGGCCGCGGTCGTCCGCAAGGCTGAAGAGGAGGAGGCGGAGAAGGACGCGGACCGCGATTCGCTGTACGAGGACGCGGTGGAGCTGGCGCGCGAACACACACGGATCTCGACGTCGCTGCTGCAGCGGCGGCTGCGGATCGGGTATCCGCGGGCAGCACGACTGATCGACCTGTTGGAGGAGGCCGGGGCTGTGAGCGCCGCGGCGGAGGGCGGACAGTCGCGAGAGGTGCTGCTGGAGAAGACGCCGCTGGACCTCGCGACAGGCGGCTAGGCGACCGGCGGCTAGCGCACAGCTCCGGGCCCCGCCGCCGGGCTAGAGCGCCGGGCTGACGGCGCTGCCCTCATCGACCTCCCAGGCCAGCTCATAGAGGTGCTGGCGGCCTGAAACACCGCGTAGGCGACGCTCCCCCCGGTCGAGCCATTTGGACTCGTGGAGGTTGGCACAGACCTTTTCGTAGACCTTGTCGGAGAGCCAGACCTCACCGCCGGCCGCCTTAGACATGACGCGTTCGGCCATGTTGACGGTACGGCCCAGCACATCGCCGCCGGGGCGAAGGATGACCTCGCCGCGGTGGATGCCGATCCGGACACGGACCGGCCAGTCGGGGCGTCGCGCGGCGTGGGCGGCCATACGCCGCTGAATCTCTTGACCGCACATGACCGCCTGGAGGGGATCGGCGAAGACGACGAGGAAGCCGTCGCCGGTGACCTTGACCTCGAAGCCGGCGAACTGCTCGATGGACTGGCGCACGATGAGGTTGTGGTCGTCCACGATGTCTGCCCAGGCGAAGTCGCCGAGGCGTTCGGTGAGCTGCACGGAGTCTTCGATGTCGGTGAAGACGACGGTGAGGGGCGCGCCGCTGGCGGGAGAGAGAGCGGCGGTGAGAGCCTTGCCGTCGTTGGGGCAGAAGACAGAGTCGGGTGGGGCCTCCTCGCCACAGAAGGCGCACACACGGTCCGTGAGCGCCGCGCCGTCGTCGCCTTCGGAGAGGAGCCACTGCGGCACGCTTGCGGGGCGGCCGGACTGAAAGGCAGAACTGGAACCGATGACCACTGTGCGACTAGCTCTCTCGTTCAATAAAAAACCCACCGGCCAATCGGTGGGTCAACGCAGATACCTCGGACACGGCGTCTCCCCACCTAAGGACCATCCCCGTTCGGCGTCATCTTGGTACGCACGTGAACTCTCCTCAGCATCGAACGAAACGCGCAGAACGATTCGTCCCTGGGGATGCGAGTCTAGCAACCGGTTCGTGGACGGGTCAAAGATCGGGCTGGATCGACCGCGGCTGGCGAACACTGCGTTTACCAGATCGGCGGGGAGCTATGTCCCGCCACGGAGCGAGGGCTCTTTGCGGCGCCGCAAGGGACGGCGGCGGCGGCCGTAGGCGCGGTCGGACCAATCTGGGAGCGCATCTTCCTCGCCGACGAGGTCGCGGCGGAGGTCGACGATTTGGTCGCGCAGCAGGGCGGCTTGCTCGAACTCGAGCTGGCGGGAGGCGTCCTTCATCTGCTTCTCGAGGTCCTTGATGAGGCGCGTGATCTGGTCTTTGGTCTGTTGCTGCCTGGCCGGGCTGGTTGCGTCGGACCCGTAGGCGGGCGATTCCTCCGCGACTCTGCGGACCTGGTCGGTGATATCGCGAATGGCCTTTTGGATGGTGGCGGGGACGATGCCGTGTTTTTCGTTGTGGGCGAGCTGGGTGGCGCGACGGCGCGCGGTCTCGTCGATCGCGCGTTTCATCGAGTCGGTCATGACGTCGGCATAGAGGATGGCGGTGGCGTTCACGTGGCGGGCGGCACGACCGATGGTCTGGACCATGGAGCTCTCGCTGCGCAGAAAGCCCTCTTTGTCAGCGTCGATGATGGCGACCAAGCTGACCTCGGGCAGGTCGATGCCTTCGCGCAGCAGGTTGATGCCGACCACGACGTCGTAGACACCGAGGCGAAGGTCGCGCAGGAGTTCGACGCGCTCGAAGGTGACCATCTCGCTGTGGAGGTAGTGGGCCTTGACGCCCAGCTCACGGAGGTAGTCGGCGAGGTCTTCGGCCATCTTCTTGGTCAGGGTCGTGATCAGGACCCGCTCGCCGCGTTCGACGCGCTGGCGGATCTCCGCGACGAGGTCGTCGATCTGACCATCCGTGGGACGGACCTCTACTTGGGGGTCGAGGAGGCCGGTGGGACGGATGAGTTGCTCCACGACTTGCGTGGAGTGCTCGCGCTCGTAGGGACCAGGGGTGGCGGAGACGTAGATGACCTGGTTGATGTGGCGGTCGAACTCGTCGTAGTTGAGGGGCCGGTTGTCGATCGCGGACGGGAGCCGGAAGCCGTAATCGACGAGGGTCTGCTTGCGGCTGGTGTCGCCGCCGTACATGCCGCGCACCTGGGGAACGGACATGTGGCTCTCATCGATGAAGAGGAGCCAGTCTTCGGGGAAGTAGTCGAGCAAGGTCCAGGGGGTACTGCCCGCGGCGCGGCGGGCGAGGTGGCGGGAGTAATTCTCGATGCCGGGGCAGTAGCCGGTCTCGCGCATAGTTTCGAGGTCGTAGTGGGTGCGCTCTTCGAGACGGGCGGCCTCAAGGATCCTGCCTTCGTCGCGGAATTCCTTGAGGCGCTCCACGAGTTCCGATTCGATGTCTTGGACGGCCGCCTCCATGCGCTTCTCCGTGGTGACGAAGTGCTTGGCGGGATAGATATCTACGCGGTCACGCTCGGCGAGGAGTTCGCCGGTCAGCGGGTCCAGCTCCACGATGCGTTCGACCTGGTCGTCGAAGAA
>JAPUIR010000433.1 GCA_027296805.1 Chloroflexota bacterium
TGCACGACAGCGCGATCTTCGTCGTGGCCGGCAACGCGGGAGTCGGCTCTGGGCTGATCGCGACCCAGATCGCGGGAGTTGGTCTGATCGCGCGGATCGCCCCGGCCGAGCTGCGCGCCCGCGTCACCAGTCTTCTTCTGCTCGATCGCGCCCTGGCCCAGCTTCTCGCTTTGCCGCTCGCCGCCATTGCACAGGGCATTGGCTTGACGACTCTGTTCCCGATCCTGGGCGTGCTTTGCGTCGTGACCGTGCTCGTGCTGATTCTGGCTGCGAGTCCGGCGGTGTGGCGTTCGCCGCTGGCCGCGAAGGGTTCGCCGTGATCGGCGGTGCCGCCGTGGCGAGCCCACCCGGCTTCCGCATGGGACAGAGCCGGGAGCTACGCTGGCTGAGTTCGAAGGTGCTACGGGAACGTGGACCGCTCGATGGATCAATCTCAGCTGGAGCGACCCGGGCCCAGCCCCCTTCTCATTCCGGGGGCCGCCGGCGACTTGGCACGAACCCGGCTCTGGCCCGCGCTGGCTGCGACTCAGGCGATACCGGACCTTCTCATCCCATGCGATACGGGTCCGGCTCCCCCGCGGCCGGAAGGTTGCCCTGAGACTTTCTGGGATGTCGTGAGTCGTCGGTGGCGAGAGATCGACGCGACCGACCCAGGCGCTCTGCGCCACGCGATGCCGGATCGTGGCCCGGCCACCGCGTACATCGCTCTCCCTCCGCTGCTGCACGAAGCGGCGGTCGTCGCCGCCTTGTCGGTGGAGCGGCTGCAGACTGTTTACCTGGAGAAAGGGCTGCCCCGCGCCTCGACCATCAGATCTCTCTACGGCGCCGCTGTGGAGTCGGGCGTAGATCTTTGGCCGGTCGATCATTACGCGTTGTATCCGGCGACTGCAGCAGCTCGGGAGTGGTGGCGCAGCTCAGGCGGGGAGAGGCGCGTTCGCATGCAACTCCTGGAGGGGCGGGCGATCCCTGCCAAGCGCGCCGAGGCGATTCCCTTTGGGGTAGGTCCTGATCTCCTGATTCACCTGCTAACGGCGGCGCGCGTCGCGTTCGGCGATCTGCGATCGTTCCGCCTCCAGGCCAGCCCGACGGTGCTGAGGGAGGAGGTCGCGCCTGTTTCCGGCGCGACCTATCTCCGGCTCACGCTCGCGAACGCTCAGACGGGCGACGCGATCGAGCTGGAGACGGGATTCTACGCGCGACGCACCGTCAAGCGCATCTCCGCTGAGGCTCCGCAGGCCTTCGAGGCCAGCTTCTTGGGCGAAGACCCATACCGCGAAATCATGCGACGGGTGGTCTCAAGGCGCCCCATCTTTGGTCGTTCCCGCGCGGTGCACGTTGCCGTGCTCCGAGTGCTCGAGAGAATCTTGATGTCGTTCGACGGCAACGGAGGTCCCGGATTCCCCGCTCGAGCTCACGAGCGGGTTTCCTGACGCGCCCGTCCAGATTGCCGCCGCGAGCCAGACCGAGGCGACGACAAGCGGAATCAAGCGTTCGAGACCAGCAGAGCCCAGCATCCGGCTTTGTCTCCGTGTCAGCCTCTCGCGCCCAACCGAGACGGGTTCAGGTGGCGCCACGCCGTACAAGAAGCTGCGAATCGAGCCCAGGGTGGCCACGCCCCAGAGAACCGATCCAAAGAGTGGGTTCGAGAGGAAGCGCCGTTCGCGTCCATCGGACCAGAGACTCGCGTGCTCGCCGCGATAGGGGGCGTAGATCGAAATCTGGTGGAGTTCGTCCCGAACGGTGGAGAGCTCTTGGGTTGCCGAGTCGTCCCAGCGAGCCTCGAGCGCCCGAGCCTGCGCCTGCCAGTATTCGATGAAGGCCTGCATGCGAGCCATTGAGAGGTAGAACATGACGCCGAACAACACTCCGGCGACCGCGATCGCGAACAGGACCCAGCGGGCACTCTCTGTGGGGGCATCGAACTGTGAGCCGGCAAACAGCAGGGCCGCATTGGCGATGAAGAAGCGCGGGAGTGCCCCCGCGTGCCGCTCCTTTTCCTGGGACAATCTCACGAGCGCGAGCTTGTAAAAGTCGAATCTCTCGGGGGGGCTGATGCCTGCCTGTGTGTTTCTCCCGAAGCGATGGGGGATGGATCGTCTTCGGCGGGGTTGCCGGCGTCGCGGCCCCGCGAACTCGACTGCTCTCCGTTCGTTGTGAACCGCCTCCGCTCATCGAGAGACGGATCGCGGGCCGATTGTACCGTGTAGTGTCCGTGCTGTGTGGTAGGGGGATCGAATCGAGAACAAATCCGATGGAGGTGTTGAAGCCAAGATTCATCCTCTTAATTTTGGTTTATGTGGTATTCAGTTGATGGTGATCGGACTCCGAATTCGCTTGTTGAGTACCGACACTTCGAGAGGAACTGGTCCTGCAGCACGGGTTGGAGGTGGCGCCCGGCTTTGGGGGCGAGTCTGGCTGGGGTCGGCGCGCGGATGCTGGCCTGAGTCAGGGTCGCAAGGTGGGCCGGGGGCGGGGTCCGAGCTGTGTCCGGATCGCGTTCTGCGCCATCCTGACGAAGCCGGGCGCTCGCCGAACAGATGGGCGGGCCGGAGGGCATGGAGTTGGCCTTCGCGAGGGATGCTTCCAACCCGGTGCATCGAGCTGTGTCCGCCGTGGGCGCTAGAATTCGGGTGCCGTGCGAGGCCGAGGGGAGCGAGCCCATGACTACGCCGATTCGGGTACAGGTCGTCGATGGAGGCTTGCCGCCGGACGGGCAACTGCTGAAGAACGCGATCGACTGGGGCACGGGAGCCGAGGGCTAGGCGCCAACCGTGGGCCGTTTGTTATTGACTCGAGCCGTGGCGGAGGCCAGTGTCGCCGATCTGGCCGCGATGGCGGAGCGGACGGGAGTCGCCGTCGACGCAATCCTGCTGCCCGACGAAGGGGCCGAACTCAGTGCGGCGGAGCTCGACGGGATCGAGAGCGCGTATATGTCGCCCGACCTCTTCACGGAAGGTGGCAACGCGTGGCGCCTTCTTGATCTGCTGGAGCGTGCCCCCAATCTGCGTTGGATCCATCTGGGCTTCGCGGGCATCGATCATCCGCGTTTCGGAGCGCTGCTCGACGGTGGTGTGCGACTTTCCAACTCGCCGGGAGCGGCGGCGGAGCCGATCGCGCACACCGCGATGGCCGGGCTGCTGGCCCTTGCTCGGCGCTTGCCGTTCTGGGCAGAGGCGCAGCGCGAGCGGGAATGGCGCCGTCTGCCGCCCGACATGATCGCGGAAGACCTCAGCAGGCAGACGCTCGTCATCTACGGCTTGGGCGCGATCGGCGGGGAGTTGGCCCGACTGGCGCGGGCGTTCGGCCTGCACGTCATCGGCGTGCGGCGCCGTCCTCGCAGCGACGACGATGCGGTGGACGAACTGGTGCACCCGGACCAACTCGACGCCGTGCTTCCGCGCGCCGACTGGCTCGCGATCACGGCGACGCTCACGAGCGAGACGCAGGGCGCGATCTCGCGGGAGCGGCTGGCGCTTCTCCCTGCCGGGGCGTACGTGCTGAACGTGGCGCGTGGGGCCATCATCGATGAGACGGCCTTGATCGGAGCGCTGCGGTCGGGGGCGTTGGCGGGCGCCTATCTGGATGTTTTCGAGGTGGAGCCGCTGCCGTCGGAGTCGCCGCTATGGGAGATGGCCAACGTGATCCTCTCCCCGCACAATTCTTGGGCGGCGAAGGGCAATCCCGAACGCGCCCGCGCCGAGTTCCTCGTCAATCTGGAGTGCTGGCTGCGCGGCGATCCACTTCCCCAAGGGGTCCACGAGCGCTAGCCAGGCCCGGTCGCCTTCAGATCCGGTGGATGGAGTTGGGACTCGCTCAGCTTCGGGCCAGGCGGGCGGGCGGAACAGATGCAGCGGGTGAGCGGACGCGCGTACCGTCGCGGGTCAGCCGCAACGTATCGCCCGGTCGAATGCGAGTGCCGTCCCAACCACAGCGCGTGCAGCGTTGGTCCGCGCCGAGTGTGTGGATGTGCGACGGCGTTGGTTGCTGCGGCATTGGTTCACCCCCTGTTCGCCTGGTGCCCTTGGTTGATCGTCGTCTGGAGGTGGCACGGGCTGAAATCGTGAAACAGTTCACGGTCGATCGAGGTGGGCGCAGTCGATGTGCGAGGCCGAGGACACTTGGTCGGACGCGTCATTGGGGGCCTCGCTGACTAGCAGCCGCGGGCCTATTGCACGGCGACTTACAGGAAATAGACAGCGCGCGGTCGGTGGGCGTGACGGCATCGGGCCGGGGGGGGGGCAGATCGAGAAGAGGCACGATCGGATTATTCGCGCAACAAAGGAGGCAACGATCGAATATGGGTGCCGGATGCCCGCTAAAAGAAGATCCCGATGGGGAACAGCGCGCCGAAGAGCTGTGCGATGCGGTCGAAGAGGGAGGGGACGATCGTGCCGACTGTCTCCACCAGAGCGGCGCCGATGTCGGTGAAGGCCTCTTGCTCCGCGCTGCTCAACGTTTCCGATTCCCCGACGGCGCCCAGGAACGCTTCGAAGTCCGCAAACGCAGCCTCGATGTCGCCGGCCTCGATCTGGGCGGCCGCCGTGTCCAAGGGCTGGAGCAGGCCGTTGCGCGTGGTGGGGTCGCTGATGCAGTCGTCGACGAGTTGTCGCGCCGCAGAGACGGCGAGCGCGAGGGCTTCGCTGTCGGCCGCGGGCAGCAGCAACGACGTCCGGACGACTGCGCCCGCGCTGCGGAGGTCGACTGAGAGGGACGGGTTTTGGGTCGGTGTCTCCAGCGTCGCGACGATGGCGGTGCCCTCGCAGAGCACGTGGCTCACGGCGATCTCGCCAGCGAGCGTCACGATCGGCTCCCCCGTCCAGACCGCGTCCCGCAGGAGCACGCTTGAGAGCCCGTCCGACCCCTGCCCCAGCGGCTGCACCTCGCCGATGAGGGGCGCTCCGGGGAAGGCGTCGTAGGCCAGAACGCTCACGGATCCGGATAAGACCCAGAGCGCGCTGAAACGAGGCAGTTCCTCAAGCGTGTTCAAGGCAGACAGTCCGTCGGGCCGGTAGCTCGTGTAGGCCTGCGTCGCGGCGCTGAGGTGGAAGACGGCGGTCACGCCAGGGCTGTCGGCGAAGAGCGACGCCGGCGACTGTCGGTCCCTGCTCAGGGTCGGGATCAGATTGAAGCCCGTCGCCAAGGTCAGCGAACCTGCATCGAAGGCCGGCGCGGGGCCGGTCCAGGAGGCGGGCCGTTCGAGGTGCAGGAAGAGCGCATCGAGCGGGGCGACGGAGTCGAGCGTGTTGAGGAAGGGCGTCCCCGGTCGCCAGACGGTGAACGACTGGGAGTCGGCGTCGAAACGGAAGAGGGCGAGCAGCGCCTCGGCGTCGCTCAGTCCCGCCATGATGGCGTGGGGCGGGACCGCTTCGGCGCCGCTGTAGGTGAAGCCGTTGAAGCCCGCCGCGAGGTCGACGGTGCGCTGGGGCGGCGGGGCGGACGGCTCTTGCGCGAGCAGATCCGCGCCGATGGTGAGGCTGAACCCGCCGATCAGTGTGGCTAGGACGATCCAAAGCGAAAGACGCCCACGCATAGAAGACTGACACCGCGGAGGTGCTGGGCGTGACGGGCGTTAGCCCAAGCTCGACGACAAACAGACGCCGAAGGGGGCTGACCCCTCGCCCTGTCGCGCCTAGACTGGTGCCGGAGCGCTCCGATGACGCAATGCCAAGCTCGTACGCAGGCCGGAACCCGTTGCCAGCGGGTCGTGGCTGTCCGCTCGACGACGCTGTGCAAGGCGCATTTCGATCAGCTTCAGGCGGGGCGGGCGGTGCGGCAGGCCGCGACCGGGAAGCGGCTCCGGCCCCCACGCCAGGACTAGCTCGCCCCCCCGGACGTGATCAGGACCGGCGACCGGCGCAGGCGCCGAGGCGATGTGGTCGTGGGCGCACAACATTTGGGTAACCTCGGGGCAATGTTTCGGCAAGTGTTTGGGAGAGGCCCGCTCTCTGGTGGAGGACGCTTTCGGTCGATCCTGACGCCCGCATCGGGAAAACCCTGATGTCGCACAGGGCGGCGGCACGCCAGGATGGATGATCTGCATGAAGAAGGCCTTCGCGGGGTGAGGGCGAGTCTCGATGCGCGCAGCAACGTACCCGAAGCGGATTCCGTTCCGCCGGCGTTGGGGAAACGCGGCGTGGCGCCACGGGTGGCGCCTGACCGTGGTGTCCGTCCTCATCGCTGCCAGCGTGCTGGCGATCCTAGAAATCAACGCGGCTGAACGGTCGACGAGCGGGAGGGCTGCATCGCAGCCGCTGCCTCTCGTGGCGACGGTTGATCAGACGCCAGTGGCGGCGAGCCTGGCGGAGGTCCCCGCGGGGGTGGTGCGGATCAAGGCGGCGGGTGTGGTGGCGTCGGGATTCTTCGTCAATGAACGTCAGCTGTTGACGAACGTGCACGTGGTCTACGGCCAGGAGCTGGTGACGGTGGTGCTGCCATCGGGCGAGCACGTACGGGGCCGGGTGACGGCGACGGACGTTGCGCTGGACATCGCCGTGGTGGAGGTGGACCGGGCGCCGGCGGAGGTGCGGCCGCTGGATTGGGAAAGTGCGGAGACGCCATCCCTGGCGCAGCCGGTGTACGCCTGGGGGTATCCGGAGGAGTCACGGGTGCTGGCTTCCGGCTTCTCGCCGGCCCTGTCGGTGTCGCAGGGGATCATTTCGGCGGTGCGCAGCCGCCTGGGGATCGCGATCTTGCAGACCGACGCGGCCCTGAATCCAGGCAACAGCGGCGGGCCGATCACCTCGGCCGATGGGCGCGTTGTGGGGATCGTGCGGCGCGGGTTCAGCGTGGACGGGTTGGATCTGGAGGGCGTGAACTTCGCGGTGGACATTACGCAGCACCGCGACGAGATTCGTGCGCTGCTGGATCGCTCGGAGGAAACCGCAGCCGCCCGCTGAGCGAACCCCCGCCTCCTCGTTGACTTAGTACTGCGGCAAGCAGTGCCGACAGCCGTCGTAGCCTTGGCGCTCCAGCCACTCTTGCATCTGGGCGGGGGGAGCTCCAGTCTTCAAGGCGTCCAGCTCTTCCGGCGTCCCCTCGATCTCTTCGCGGTGCTCGGCGCTGATCAGGGGCGCGTACTGGCAGGTTTCGAGGTGGATCTCCCTGGCGTCGGGGTTCGTGTTGACCACGAGGATGACGCTTGGGTCGACCTCTTCCTCTTCCTCCTCTTCCTCCTCTTCTTCCTCTTCCTCCTCTTCCGTGCCGTTGCCGTTGCCGTTGCCGTTGCCGCCACCGCCACCGCTGCCACCGCCATTGCCCTGTATCACGTCAAAGACGAGGTAGCGGAGGGTGAGGGCGATGACGCCGCCGATGAGGGCGATGAGGAGGAGGCAGAAGATGCCAAGGATGCCTTTGCCGCAGAAGCAGCCGTCGTCGTCAGAGTTCGCGACGAAGTTATCCGTGTGGGGATCTGGGTCGGGAGCGCCTATGGCGATGGCGGTTGCTGTCGCGGTGAACCTCTTCTCGTCCTCATCGATCGTAACTCTGAGCTGGGATGCCTCATCGACGTCCCAGACCTTTTCCTGAAGAGGGTCGAGTGGGCCGTTTTCGCGGAGGAGACCGTCCACCCCGTCGATTTGCACCTGGATGTTCTCGAGGCGGACGTTGCCCCGGTTCGTGAACGTGACCCGAAGCTCAACGTTCCTTCCGCGATCAACTGTGACGGGACTGGGCACGTAGTCGGCGCTGCCCCTTCCTTCGATCTTGATGGTCATTGCCGAGAAGGGTACGGAGCTGAGCTTGTTGGTGAACGTGCACGCGAGATCGGTATCAGCCAGCATGATCTCAACGGTGCGCCCATCGACATCGGTGGTCGCGGCGCCGCAGATGTCGTCCTCTTGCTCTAGGGCCCAGCCGGTCCCCGGCCGCTCTCGAGGGAAGTCGACCTCGACGATCTGGTAGCGGCCGGGCGCGAGCGG
>JAPUIR010000434.1 GCA_027296805.1 Chloroflexota bacterium
AGCTCGAGGGCGGCGTCATCGCGACCGAGCTCGTCAACACCACCCGCCGCTTCTTTGAGCAACGCGGCGTCAACGTCAAGGTCGAGTTCTCCTGGGGCGCGACCGAGGTCAAGGCCCGCATCCTCGACGCCATCGTCGACGTCACCGAGACCGGCTCTAGCCTGCGCGCCAACAACCTGCGCATCGTCGAAGAGATCCTCAGCAGCACGCCGCGCTTCATCGCCAACCGCGAGGCCTGGGCCGACCCCAAGAAGCGGGAGAAGATCGAAGCGATCAACATGCTCCTGCAAGGCGCCATCGACGCCCGTTCCAAGGTCGGGCTCAAGCTCAACGTCCCTCGCGCCAAACTGGACGACGTGCTGGCCGTGATCGGCTCCTTCGGCGAGCACTCTCCCACGATGTCCCCCCTCACCGACGACGACTGGGTCGCGCTGGACGTCATCCTCGAAGAGCGCGCCGAGCGCGAGGCCATCCCCCTCCTGCAACGCGCCGGTGCCAGCGGCTTTGTCTCCTACCCGCTCAACAAGGTCATCTCCTGACCGACCTCGGCATTTCCTAATCAACCTCCGCAATGCGGTCCCACGTTGTTCCCAGGCGGAGCGCGCAATACCATCGCCGGGCCGTGAGCGTCGCGGCGCCTGCCGGCCCCACGGACCCCCAGCGCCGCAACCCCGCTGCAACAAGGAGTGTGCCCGATGCCGTTGATGTCGCCCGCCCAGTATCTGGAGTCGCTCAAGGACGGCCGCGAGGTCTGGTACCGCGGCCAGCGCATCGACGACATCACCACCCACCCCGTGATGGGCAAAGCCGCACGCCACGCCGCCATCGACTACTCCGTCGCCGAAGACCCTGAACATGAAGCCCTCGCCGTGGTCGAAGAGAACGGCCAGCGCTACTCCCGCTATTACAAAATCCCCACCAGCGCCGAGGACTTGCTTAAGCGCTCCGCGCTGATCGAGATCTGCACCAGCGAGGGCGACACCCTCGTCACGCTGATCAAGGAGATCGGCACCGACGCGATCTTCGCCCTCCTCGCCGTCACCGCCGAGATGGACGACCCCATCTACCACGAGCGCGTGCAGGCCTTCTACGAGCACTGCCGCGACAACGACTTCGCGGTGGCCGTCGCCCAAAGCGACGCCAAGGGCGACCGCGTCAAGCGTCCCAGCGCGCAGGCGGACCCGGACATGTACCTGCGCGTCGTGGAGCGCCGGGACGATGGCGTCGTCGTGCGCGGCATGAAGCTCCACACCTCTATCTCCACCAACGCGCACGAAGTCATCGTCCTGCCCACCCGCGCCATGGGCGAATCCGAGGGCGACTGGAGTATCGCCTTCGCCCTGCCCATCAACACGCCGGGCCTGAAACTCCTGGCCAGCCCCTTCGGCGACGGCCCCGACGAGCCTGGCGAACACCCCATTACCTCCAAGCACAAAATGATGGAGACGATGACCGTCTTCGATGACGTCTTCGTCCCCAACGACCGCATCTTCCTCAACGGCGAGACCGCCGAGGCCGGCACGCTCGCCCTCACCTTCGTCGAGTACCACCGCTTCACCGCGGTCTCCTACAAACTCCCCCTGGTCGATGCACTGGGCGGCTGCGCCGCCGTCATCGCCGACTACAACGGCATCATCGGCGCGGGTCACGTGCGCGAGAAATTCGTTGAGCTCATCTCCTACGCCGAGATCCTGCGCGCCCTCACGGAAAAGGCGGCCGAGCGCTGCATCCCCAAGCCCAACGGCCAGGTCGCGCCCGATCCGCTCACGGTGAACATCGCCAAGAGCCATTTCGCGCACGGCTACCACCGCGCGGTCCAGCATGTGCAGGAAATCGCGGGAGGCCTGCTTGTCACCGGCCCGGGCGACGAGGACTGGGAGAGCGAGGAGATCCGGCCCTTCCTAACCAAGTACCTCGTCGGCCGCGACGGTGTCAGCGCCGAACAACGTATGAAGATGATGAACTTCATCCGCGACCTCACCTCCTCCGACTACGGCGGCTATCAAGAGGTGCTTGCCATCCACGCAGAGGGCTCCCTGGAGGCCGAAAAACTCCAGATCTTCCGCGCCTTCAATCAGGGGGGCGGCGCCCGGCGCGTAGTCGGCCTCGCCTCGCGCATGGCGGGCCTCTAGCGTCGGGCTGAGCCCGCGGACGGAGCGATCGTGCCGGTGCTGCGCATGTTCCCCCTCAACACGGTGGTCTTCCCAGGCCAGGACATCCCCCTGCACATCTTTGAGCCGCGCTATCAGCAGCTCGTCCGCGAGGTGTTGGATGAGGATGCCGAGTTCGGCATTGCCCTCATTCGCGAGGGCCGCGCCGAGGGCGGCGGCGCCGTCCCCGTCGACGTCGGCTGCGCGGTCCACATCGTGGAGGCCGAGGAGCTGCCCGGCGGCCGCTGGGAGATCGCCTGCGAAGGCACCCGCCGCTTCCGCATCCGCGAGTCGCTGGGCGAAGACCCCTTTCTCCGCTGCGACGTCGAATTCCTCGAAGTTCCGGCCGACTCCGACTCCGAAGCCACGGTCGCCGCCATGGCCGAGGTGCTCACCGCCTATTCCCAACACCTCCAACTCACCCTCGGGCTCGTCGACTCCTGGCAGCGCAGCTTCCCTCTGCCCCCCGATCCCGCCGAGCTCGGCGACCTCGTCGCCGGGCGCATGGAGATCCCCGCCGCCGTCAAACAGGAGATCCTGGAGGCGCCGGAGATCGCCCGCCGGCTGGAGATGCTGATCAAGGTCCTCGAGGTCGAGAACGCGCAACTCGTCAGCCGCCTCGAGGCCCACCGCCGCGTGCGCTACGCCGGTCTCGGCATCCTCAACTAGGGTCGAGTGGCTCGACCAGAGTCGAGTGGCCAACCCTCCCCAGCCGCCGGAGCGCCTAGACTCGCCCCATGAAGCTCTGCCCCGGCTGCCATCAAGAGACCTTCGACGGCCGCGCGACCTGCCACCGCTGCGGTCGGGACGTTTCGGACGTCCAAGGCCTGGATCTGCCCCTCACCGATCCCGCCACGCTGCTCAAACGGCTCCCGCTGGCTTCGAAGAACGGCACCTTGCAGCTCGCGACCAGCGGCGTCCGTTTCGTCTCCACCAACGACGAAGAGCTGCTCTTTATTCCTGCTTCCGAACTTCGCAGCGTCGACCCGCGCGGCACCCACGAAATGGTGCTCCGCTACCAGCGCGAGGGACACGATCGATCCGCCCGGGTGCGGGTGCGCTGGGCGCCCCGCGCCGAGCAGCGGCGCATACGCCAGCGCCAGGACATCATGCTCGTCAGCCACAGCTGGCGGCCCATGACCTTCCGAGCGACCCACCGCAAACGCAACATGCGCGACCGCGAGATCGTGCGCGACCGCTGGCTCTACGCCATGCGACGCCTGCTCGAGGGCGACCGTTACGCGCTTGGCCGGGCCTCCGCTAGTTGGGTTGAATCTGGACTTTGATCGACTGCGTCGCCTTGTCCAGCGCCGTCGCGAACCCGTCCCCAGTCTGGCTCAGCGGAAAACGATGCGTAATCAGCGACCGCGCCTCCTCCGCATACTCCCCGATGATCTCCAAGCCCCGCGCATAGTCCGATCGCCCCTCGGGGCTGCTGTACGTGTTGGCCCCCACCACCGTCACCTCCTTCCCCAACAGCGTCAGCGGGTTGAGCCCCGCGCTCTCGATCGTGAACACGCCCAGCACCACCACCCGGCCCAGCGGTCGTACGGCCTCCACCGCGGGACCGATCGTGTCCGCGCGCCCTCCCACGGCCTCGGCCACCACATCGATTGCCTGATCGGTGGCCAGCTCGGCCAGCCGCTTCGCGCCCG
>JAPUIR010000435.1 GCA_027296805.1 Chloroflexota bacterium
CGGGAGACGTCTCCCGCCGAAGGGCGGGGGGTGCTGCCGTGGGGTCCGCTCGCTCAGCCATCCGAGGTCCCGCGACCGCCGCTCCGGGGTTGTTGGGTGTCACGCGTGGTCATGCGGCGTCCTTTCCTGCGCGCCGACGGAGGGCGCGGTCGCGGCGTCGTGAAGTGGGTTTTCGGATCGACAGTCATGACGCCCGCCGGCCGCGGAGCCGAACCGGCGCGACAAGAACGATCTCGTAAGGGGGGCGTAGCCGCGGAGGTGTGAGACGGTGGGGTCGGTCCGTCCACCCCGACCATTCCTCCTCCCTCAGCACGCGATCCTGGAGCCGGACGGCTCTGGATGCCCGCGCCGTCGATGCGAATCCTGGAATGGCGTGGCGGACGATTGCACGGCGGACGTGGATTGGATTGGGCCTCACGAGGGCCGTACGCTCTAGGTGGAGTTGGTGTTCAAGACTGAATGAACCAGAGGAGGGCCGCGTCGATGGCCAGGTGGATCCCGGTGCCGGAAGCGAGCACACTCGGTGTCGACGAATCCGTCACGATCATCGTGAACGGAACCGATGTCGCCCTCTGCCGGGACGCCAACGGCTACTACGCTCTCAGCAATCGCTGCCCCCATCGGCGGGGGCAGATCGGCGACGGGCGGGTGGCGAACGGGCGCGCTTGGTGTCCCTTGCACAACTGGGACTTTGACCTCCGCACCGGCATCTCGCCTTACAATCCCACCGACCGGTTGGAGACCTACCCGGTGGCGGTCAACGGATCCGGCGTGGAGATTGACGCCGACGCCGTTCCCGTCACCCCAGCCACTGGCTACCTGCGCGACTACCAGGGCCGTTACCGCCGCTTTGTGGACGACGTGGAGTCGGAGTACGACGCGGTCCAGCATTTCGCGCGCGTTGGGGAGGGCGCAGTAGAGGCGATGCGCACCACCCGCCCCGTCGTCGGCTTTGACGCCGTCCAGTTCCGCCCCGCGCAGCTTGCCACGCTCCCCGTCCTAGACGATGAGCCGATCACCCTGGGCGTGACCCTGGGGGCGAAGTGCAACCACCCGCTCACCCTCTCCATGCCGGTGCTCGTCTCGCACATGTCGTTCGGGGCCCTGTCGAAGGAGGCGAAGATCGCACTCGCGCGGGCCAGCGCCGACGCCGGCATCGCGATCTGTTCAGGCGAGGGCGGCATGCTGCCGGAGGAGCGCGACAACGCCTCGCAGTACATCCTGGAGATGGCGTCTGGCTACTTCGGTTGGACGGAGGAGAACATTCGTCGCGCCGACGCGATCGAAATCAAGATCGGACAGGCGGCGAAGGCCGGCGCCGGGGGGCTGCTGCCCGGTTCCAAGGTCACGCCGGAGATCGCCAAGGTTCGCGGCCTGGAAGCAGGCCAAACGGCCCACTCCCCCGCCCATTTCCCGGACATCGCGAATTCTCGAGACCTCGCTGAGTGGGTCGCTGAGATCCGGCGCATGACCGACGGTCGGCCCGTGGGGATCAAGATCGCCGCGTCTCACGTGGAGGAGGATCTGGAGCAGGCGCTCGAGTCGCAACCCGACTGGATCACGCTCGACGGACGCCCCGGCGGCACGGGCGCGGCGCCCGTCCACCTCAAGGATCACGTGGGCATCCCCACGATTTACGCCGTCGACCGCGCCCGCCGCTTCTTCGATCGCTACCGCGTACGCGATACCGACCTGATTGTCACCGGCGGCCTGCGCACCCCGGCGGACTTCGCCAAGGCGATCGCGATGGGCGCCGACGCGGTCGCCATCGCTACCTCCGCGATGATGGCGATCGGCTGCCAGCAGTACCGCGCTTGCCACACGGGCAACTGCCCGGTGGGCATCGCCACCCAGCGCTCCGACCTGCGAGACCGCTTCGATATCGATACGGCTACCACGATGGCCGGCAACTACTTCGCGGTCGTCCGCGACCAACTCGCTGATTACTGCCGTGTACTCGGCAAGCGCGACATCCATACCCTGTCCGTCGAGGACTTGGTCACCACCGACAGCGAGATCTCGAACCACACCGCCGTCGAGCACGCGTAGCCGGCTGTCATCGCCTTGCTCAACCGGACCAAAGCGCCATCCGCTAGCCTGCGGCGCGTAGCGCTGGGAGCAGGCCGATGACGAACGATCAACCGGACCACACCTACATCGTCAACGAAATCGTGGGGTCGTCGCCGGAAGGTGTCGACCAGGCGATCCGCAACGGGCTCGCACGAGCCTCGAAGACGCTTCGGCATCTGGATTGGTTCGAGGTGCGGGAGATCCGGGGCACCATCGCCGATGGCGACGTAGGCTGGTTCCAGGTGCGGATGGGTGTGGGCCTCCGAGCCGAGGAGCCCTCCTAGCTTTCGGTGCCGGGCGGCGTCTGCACGCCCTCAGCGATTCCACGCCGAGGCGGCCGGACGCTGTTGTCTTCGCGGTCCCGCGCAGGGTGATAGTCCGCGGCTATGTCGAGCGGGGCACGACGATGATGGTGCCGTTCATCTGGGGATGCAGAGTGCAGGTGAACTCGAACTCTCCCACCTGATTGAAGAGGTGGGTGTAGCTCTGACCGGAGCCCAGGACGAGCGAGTCGAAGCCTCCGTTCGCCGCTCCGTTCTGGCCTGCCGTGATGGTGTGTGGTACGCCATCGACGTTAACCCAGATCACGGTCTGCCCCTCTTCGATCTCGAGCGTCGCGTGGTGGAAATTCTGGATGTTCACGACGACCGCATCCTCTGGGGCATCGGGCACGTGGGGGTGAACGGTGCCGTCGGGGTGCGGGTGGGGGTCTGAGGACGCGTCGCGCGACTGCTGGATCTCGGCGGTGGTCAGGGTGGGCGGGACGTTGGGGTTCCACATCGAGAAGACGCCCATGGGATTGTCGTCGAGTACCCAGGCGTGGATCATCCAGCCGTAGGCCGGCACGAATATCCCACCCCCCGCTACGCAGCTGGCCGCGTCTGCGCTGCGGGAGTTGATCTGCGTGCCGACGCACAAGGAGTAGTGCATGTGCCAATTGTCGAGCGGGCCGGCGAATCCGGCCGGGTGATCCTGGCCTACCAGTTGATAGGGCAGGACAAAGGAGGTGCCGACCAATTCCCACTCCTGCGCTTCGTCGAGCTTGTAGATCAGGATCTCGGGTTCGTCGAAGTTGAGGACACCGTCCCGGATCCGACCGTCGTGGTTGAAATGGGCGCCCATGTTCGGGACCACGTCGGTGGACTGAATGTAGCCGTCCGCCAGGGCGACCGAGATGTCCTGATAGCGGAGCACCCCGTCGCGCACGGCCCCGAGCTGTTCGACGAGGGTCCCGAGCTCCGTGCGCGTCAGCTGCAGTTCGGGCGGCAGTTGCGCATCGGATTGCGCGAGCGCCTGCAGTTGCGGGAACGAGACGGCCTCGCGGACCTGCTCGCCACGTGGGCCTTCTACTAGCGTCGTGGTGATCTCGCCGCCGATCTGCTCGAAGACGAAGTGCGTGAAGCCGCTGGCGCCCCCGGGCCGGTCGGGCACGACGCTGGGCGGCGCCGCGTCGTTCGCGATGGCAACGACGACGGGCTCAGGGTCCGGCTCGGCCACCGCGTCAGCCGCGGCGGGGTTGTCGTCGTATTCTTCGACCGGGGTGGCGGTGTCGTCGGTCTCCGCGACCGTGGTGGTGGCATCTCCGGTGTCGGTGATCGCCTGCTCGGCCTCTTCGACAACGGCCGGTGCGTCGCTAATCGTCTGGGGAGCGCTGTCACTGCCTCCGCAAGCGATGAGCAGGGCGCCGGTCACAACGCTGGTGAGCAGTAACAGGCGTAGCATGGCGAACTCCCCCTACAGGGTACTACCAGCCGACCGTGGGCTCCGCGATGAGCTTGTGCACGCAGGCCGCGTCTAGGTCGAGCAGGTCGAAGAGCCTAAGACGCCGCGGGCTGCGCTGCTGGCGCCGTCACTGTCCGGGGGGCGTGTCCGCGTCGGAATCCCATGCCCCCTGCGCCTTGGCCTGCTCCAGCACCTCTAGGATCGCCAGCGCCAGCTGCTCCGCCGAGGCCGGGTCCAGCTCGACCGCCACGCGCGCCCCCAGCCCCGACTCTTCGTTGACGAAATCCAGGTTCAGCGCGTGATCCAGGGGGGCGTGGATCGGGTGGTCGTACGAGAGGTAGGCCTGGGTCAAGGGGAACCATCCCTCGCGGCCCTTCCCGCTTCCGCTCGTCGTCAGGCGCTCAGCGATCATCGTGCACATGGTCTTGCCTCCTCGTTTGAATCTCGCGCT
>JAPUIR010000436.1 GCA_027296805.1 Chloroflexota bacterium
CTGACCAGGGCTGGACGGTGATCGAAGCCTGTCGGGACACCGTCAGCGGCTTCACGCTGGAGCGGACCAGCCTCGACCGCGTGCGGGGGCTGGCACAGACGGGTGCGATCGAGGTCGTGCTCGCCCACGCCCTGGACCGCGTGAGCCGCAAGCAGACCCACGTCGCCATTCTGGTCGAGGAGATGGAGGAGGCCGGGGTCGAACTGGATTTCGTCACGGAGGACTTCGAGGACACCGCCGTGGGGCAGTTGGTGCGCTCAGTCAAGGCCTTCGCCGCCGAGTTCGAGCGCGAGAAGATCGCGGAGCGCACGATGCGGGGCAAGCTGGCGCGGGCCGCCGCCGGGAAGCTGCCTCAGGGCACTGGGAAGGGCTGCTACGGCTACATCTACAACCGGGGAACTGGGCACCGGGAGATCGAGCCAGCGCAGGCTGAGATCGTGCGGCGCACGTTCCAGCGGTACGCCGAGACCCGCTCCTTTTCGGCGGTGGCCCGCGAACTGAACGCGGACGCTGTCCCCGCCTTTGGCGGCGGCAAGTGGTATCCATCCACCGTCCGTCGGCTCCTGATGAACCCCAGCTACGTCGGTCGCCCGACCTACCGCCGCCTACAGCGCACGCGCAACGGCCTCCGGGCGCGCCCCCGCGAGGAGTGGATCACCATCAAGGGTGCCGCGCCTGCGCTCGTGGACGAGGCGCTCTGGAGTCGAGTGCAGGCGGTACTCGATGATCCGGAGCGGACAAGACCCCGCCAGACCACTCGCCACTACCTACTGCGGAGCCGGGTACGTTGTGCGCGCTGCGACGCCGCCATGGTGGGGCAGACGCAAGTGTCCAAAGGCCGGGACTACCGCTACTACCGCTGCCGCCACGCCTACAACTCGCTGACCAAGCACTCGTGTGAGGCGAAGTACGTGCGTGGGGATCGCCTCGAAGCTCGCGTCTGGGACGAGGTGCGACGGGTCCTGTCGGACCCCACCATCGTGCTCGACCAATTGCGCCATCACTACCGGCAGAACGGTGGGGAAGACGGGGCGCAGGTATCTGCCGAGGTGACGAAGCTGGCCGCCCAGGAGCAGCGCCTGGTGCGCCTCTACGGGCTCGGCCAGGTGGACGAGGGAGTGGTCATCGCTGAGTTGCAGGCCGTGCGCGAGCGTCGGGAGGCCCTGGATTCGCGATCGACGCCCGTCGCGCTGCCGGACCCCGATCGTATAGACGACGTTGAGTTGAACACGATCTGCCAGGGGGTGCTGGCCTGGTTGGACGACGCGAGCGAGGCAGACCGGGAACAGGTGCTGGAGGCGCTCCAGATCCGCATCACGGCCAGCCCCGAGGAAGCGGAGATGGTCGGGGTCCTCCCGGTAGTGTCTCCAGAGTTTGTGAGCGTTGAGCGTTCATCCCGATGTTCGTCCAGTGGTGATCAGTAACCGCTGAGCCACTGCCACCGCCCCTCGAAGTTCGGTCACGCTGCTCGTGAAGAGAGGGCATTGAGGGGCGTCTGCCTCCGGAAAGGCCGCGAGCGACGGGGCAGGAAGGAACTTGTCGGCCGGTCCGCGCGTTTCTGCTTGAGGAGGACCGTGTGAGGGCAGTCGTCGTTTGGACGCTGGGCACGGCATACGTGCTGGCCGCGCTTGCAAGCGTGGTGGCGGTGGTGTGGGCGGCCGATCATGAGGACAACAGCGTCGATCCGACGCATTGGGCGGTTGGTGCGTTGGTCGTGTTGGCGCCGCTGGGGTTGTATGGCGCGTGGTTGCTGGGTGGGGCGTGGATTCGTGAGCGACTCGTGGGGAGCCAATTGCGGCTCGCGGTGGGCGTGGCCGTCATGGTGGCTGTCACCGCGGCGTTGGCGTTTGGCGCGCAAGCGCTCATCGCCGACGCCAGCGCTTGTGGTGACGATGATTGCGTGAGGCTCGTGGTACCGGTCGCGCTTGCGTGCATGCTCGGAGCGTGGAGTTTGCCGGTCGGGCTTTCGACGTTGCGGCGCGTGCGGTACCCGGTTCCGCTGAGGAGCGCAGCGCTGGTTGCCGTATCGATCACGTTGGTGGCCGGCTTGGCAGCGGCGGTGCAGCGGACCGGGCAAGAGGACGACTACGCCGATTTGGCGATCGCCGTCATTCTGTTGATGTGGATCCTGCCCGCGCTCGTGGCGGTGGCGGCCATGGGGGTGCTGCGCGGCCCGATGGGAAGTGCGGCGCATCGCACAGTTGTCAGCCGGACGGCAGCAGGGTATTTGGTTGGCGTCGGAAGCTGGTTCCTCGCATTGCCGTTTGCGGCGGGGGTTGATAGCGACGCTCTCCCGGTTCTGTTGGGGGTGTCGGGAGGTCCGGGAGCAGTGTTGCTGGCGTTGGGACTGGCGGTATTGATACATCGGGCGAGGGTGGCCGATCGGTGCTGATCGGCGCCGATCGGTGCAGCCGGGGGCAGTCGAGTGGACCGCAGGACGCTGGGGGACATCGTTTCGAAGCCGCACTTCGGCCAGCCGGTGTCCAACGGCAACTAAGCGACAGACGATTGGCGTCTTTTGAGACCACAGTCGGACCCTCCGATACCATTGAGCTTCCCTTGTCATCTGATCCTGGGTGCCGGCTCATGCTTTCGTGGGCTGTACGCGAAAGATCTGCATGCTCCGTCTGATTCGATCCGAACGGACGAACGTCCGAAGCGACGTTCTGTCTGGGACAACCGTGGCTTTGGCGCTAATACCGGAGGCGATCGCCTTCGCGTTCGTCGCCGGCGTCGCGCCGATGGTGGGGCTCTACGGCGCCGTCATTATGGGGTTCATGACGGCGATCTTTGGCGGACGCCCGGGCATGATCTCCGGCGCCACGGCCGCGACAGCCGTCGTCATGGTTTCCTTGGTCGCGGAGCATGGCGTGCAGTATCTCTTCGCCACGCTTCTCCTGGCGGGCTTGTTTCAAGTACTCGCCGGCGTCCTCCGCCTGGGGAAGTTCATCCGCCTGGTCCCTCACCCTGTCATGTTCGGCTTCGTCAACGGTCTGGCGATCGTGATCTTCCTCGCCCAGCTGGAGCAGTTCGAGATCCACGACCCTCTCACCGGGTCGCTGACTTGGATCCAGGGGGAACTGCTCTACACCATGGCGATTTTGATCGCGGTGACGATGGCGATCATGCACTTCTTGCCCAAGGTCACCACGGCCATTCCGGCCGGACTCGTGGCCATCGCGGTGGTCACATTGGCGGTCGTTGGCTTCGACCTGGAGGCGCGAACGGTCATCGATTTTGTACGCGATCGGTTGCCGGCAGATCAGGCGGCCGCGGCCACGCTGAGCGGGAGTCTGCCGAGCTTCGCCATCCCCGATGTCCCCTGGAGCAGCGAAACTCTCCGCATCATTCTGCCGTTCGCTTTCTTGATCGCGGCCATCGGCCTGATCGAGTCCCTGCTGACCCTGACGCTGATTGATGACATCACCGGAACCCGTGGCCGCAGTAATCGCGAGTGCGTCGGCCAGGGCATCGCCAATGCGACGAATGGATTCTTTGGCGGAATGGGGGGATGCGCGATGATCGGGCAGTCCATGATCAACATCAAATCCGGCGGCCGCGGCCGCCTCTCCGGCATCACCGCGGCCGTCGTGCTGCTCGTGCTGATCCTGTTCGGTGCGAGCCTTATTGAGATCATTCCCTTGGCGGCCTTGGTCGGCATCATGTTCATGGTCGTCGTGGGAACATTCGAATGGTCCTCCTTGCGCATCATGCACAAGATTCCGATGACCGATGCCTTCATCATCGTCTTGGTCTCGGGCGTGACCGTCGCCTTCGATTTGGCGATCGCGGTCATCGTTGGCGTCATCGTCTCCGCGCTGGTCTTCGCTTGGAAACATGCGCAGCACATCGAAGTGGATACCTACGAAGACGCGAACGGTTACAAGGTCTACGACCTTCGCGGCCCGATCTACTTTGGTTCGATCGCGAACTTCAAAGAGCTGTTCGATCCGCAGGGCGACCCGGATGACGTTGTGATCGAGTTCAAACGATCGCGTATCAGCGATCACTCCGGCATTGAGGCGCTGGACGCGCTCTCGGAGAAGTACGAGGCCTTGGGCAAAACGCTCCACCTGCGGCATCTCAGCCCTGCCTGTCGGGAGTTGCTGGAGCGTGCCGGCGATCTCTGCGAAGTGAACGTCCTCGAAGACCCGACCTACCGTGTTTCGACGGAACTGCTCCACCCCCCCGTCCCGTCCAGGGGATGACCGTCGCGCTCTGCAACGTTGAAGCGGAGCTTGCCCGCTGACACCGTCAGTGCCTACAGCACCCCGACACCAGAGTCTCGCGATGTCACTCGTTGCGCAGCGCTGCGATCGGATCGACAGCGGTGGCGCGATAGGCCGGGTAGCTGCCGCTGATCAGCCCGATGCCAGCCGCGACGACGAAGGCGACGATCACGCTCCAGGGTTGGATCAGTGTCGTGATCTCTTGACCGGCGATCGTGCGGTCGTCGATCCCAAGGGACAGGCCGACTCCGACCGCGATTCCCAGCAAGCCGCCGCCAACCGTGAGCACGAGCGCCTCGGTCACGAACTGGGTCACGATGTCGCGGCCTCGGGCACCCACGGCCCGCCGGATTCCGATCTCCCGGGTCCGCTCCGTGACCGAGACCAGCATGATGTTCATGACTCCGATCGCACCCACCAGCAGGGAGATCCCGGCGATGCTGCCGAGCAGGATCGACATCGTCGTGCTGACGCTGGTGGCGGCATCGAGGAGGTCGTTCTGCGTGGTGACGATGAAGTCGTCATCGCCGTGGCGGAAGCCGATGACGTCCGTGATCAGGGCCGCGACGCCCTCTTTGTCCGCATCCGAATCCAGGCGAATGTTGATCTGGCTGACGTTGACGTCACCGGCGGCGTTGCGTAGCAGGGCGCCGAGCCGTTGCTGAAGGGCGTTGACCGGGATGAAGACGAAGGTGTCGTCGTCCGTCGCGCCGCCGCGCTCTTCCATGATTCCCACCACGTCGAACTCCAGCACGATGCGCCCGCCGCCCAGGGAAACGCTCACGTTGTCGCCGATCGCGCCGCCGTCGGGGAAGAGGGTGGCGGCCACCGTGGCGCCGAGCACGATGGAGAGGGAGCCGTCCTCGACGTCTTGGAGGGTGATGAAGCTCCCTTGGGCCAGGCTGGCCTGACGAACGAAGGGGTAGTCGCTCGTGGTTCCGATCACCGTGACGGCTTGGTTGGCGACGCCACCGATCGCCTGGGCGTTGATGCTGATCTGTGGCGCGACGCCCAGCACGCCGGGGATGTTGGCCTCCGCCACGGCCTCGGCGTCGCCGAGCACGAGGCTGGTCGCCTGACCGGCGGCTCCTTGCTGATTGCCGTCGGTGCCGGGCTGCACGAACATGAGGTCGCTGCCAAGGCCACGAATCTCGGCCGCCACTCCTTCTTGCGTGCCCTGCCCCACCGCGATCAGGACGATCACTGAGCTCACGCCGAT
>JAPUIR010000437.1 GCA_027296805.1 Chloroflexota bacterium
GTCCCCTCTCGAACTGAGTTCTAGCGCTCAAGCACTGCATTTGAGCGCTCGCGCCACCATCGCCATCTACGCGCTGACCATCTTCCTCAGCGCGTTCCTTCTCTTCCAGATCCAGCCACTGATCGGCAAGCACATCCTGCCTTCCTCGGGGGCTCGGCAGCCGTTTGGACGACAAGCCTGCTGTTCTTTCAGAGCGTTCTGCTGGTCGGATACGGCTACGCGCATCTGATCAGCTCGCGGCTGAGCCCCAGGAAGCAAGGTCTCGTGCATCTGGCGCTGCTCGGCGCCGCGTGCGCGACCCTGCCGATCGGTCCGTCGCACCTGCTGGATTCCCTCGCCGGAGACAATCCCACCTGGCGCGTGTTGGCGCTGCTCCTGGTCAGCGTCGGGCTCCCCTACGCCATCGTGTCCTCCACTGGTCCGCTGCTGCAGCACTGGTTCAGCCAAACGTTTCCTGGCCGTTCCCCGTACCGTCTCTATGCCCTTTCGAACGTGGGATCGCTCCTCGCTCTCCTCTCCTACCCGGTCCTGATTGAGCGCTACCTGCCACTGGAAACACAGTCTTGGATCTGGTCTGCGGGATTCGTCGCCTTTGCGCTGCTGAGCGGGTGGTTCGCTCTGCGGCTCATCCGGGCGGGGCGGTTCGAACGGGTGAGCTCCGAAGCGACGCACGAAGCCACGTCGGCGCCGTCCGTGTCGGTCGTGGCCACAGACGTAATCCGAGTGAGTCGCCCAGAACGCCGCCGCATCGCATTGTGGATCGCCTTGCCGGCCTTCGCCTCGATCATGCTGCTCGCCACGACCAACCAGCTAACGGTCGACGTCGCGGCGGTGCCACTGCTCTGGATCGTGCCGCTCAGCCTCTATCTCATCACGTTCATCGTCGCCTTCGACAGTGCACGTTGGTACCGGCGCGGGGTGTTTGTGCCTCTTTTTGTCGCCATGACCCTGGCGACCCCCGCCGTCTACGCCTTCCGGATCGACCTGCCGCTGCTCGTGCCGCTGGTCTTCTATTCCGCCTTGCTGTTCACGATTGCCATGTCGCTGCACGGCGAAGTCGCGCGAATCAAGCCGCTGCCGCAGCAGCTGACGCTCTTCTATCTGATGGTTTCGCTGGGCGGCGCGTTGGGCGGAGGCTTCGTCGCGTTGGTGGCGCCGCAGATCTTCAGCGGCCTCTGGGAGTTCCAGATCGGGCTCGTGGGGAGCGCGGTGCTGTTCGCATTCGTCGTCCTGCGAAATTTCGACAGTCGTCAGCTCGTCGGTCGATGGCTGTCGAACGTCCGAGTGGCCGGCGGTATCGGCTTCGCTGTCCGCGTGAGTCTGATCGCCGCCATCGCGATGTCGGCGGGGATGCTCCTTGTCGTGATCAGGGACGAGGGCGCCGGCACCGTGTTCGCGCACCGTGGCTTCTACAGCGTGCTGCGCGTGAAATCGGGGAGTCTGGTCCCGGGGGGAGCCCCCGTTCTCACCCTGACGCACGGGTCCACCACGCACGGTCTGCAATTGCAGACGGCCGGCGATCGCGGTGAGGCGACGAGCTATTACGCACCGGATAGCGGCGTTGGCGTCGCGGTCCAGCACCACCCCGCCCGAGGGAGCGCCGATGGCTCGCTGAGCGTGGGAGTGGTGGGCTTGGGTGTCGGAACGATCGCCGCATACGGCGTCGCGGACGACGCGATCGATTTCTACGAGATCGATCCGGCGGTGCTCGCCGTCGCGGAGGAGTACTTCACGTTCCTCCCCGATGCGAGAGACCGAGATGTTGACATACGCGTGTGGCTGGGCGATGCGCGAATCGAGATGGAAGCGCAGCTGGCTACGGGAGCGGCGCCGCGCTTCGACGTGCTCGCGCTCGACGCATTCAGCAGCGATGCGGTCCCGGTTCACCTCCTGACGCGTGAGAGCTTCGAGACGTACTGGCAGCTGCTGGAGCCGGACGGGATCTTGGCGGTCCATATTTCGAATCGTCACCTGGATCTCACGCCCGTTGTTCGTGAACTCGCCGCGCTCAGCGCGAAAGAGGCCGTGTTCGTCGAAAACGCCGCCAACCTCGATGCGGGTCGCTTCAGCAGCCAATGGGTGTTGATCACGGACAATCGGAAGTTCCTGGACAGCGATGCCCTAGCGAGAGTCGCGACTCCCTGGCCGGAGCGGAGCCGCCAGCCGGTTCTGTGGACCGACGATTACAGCAATCTGTTCGCCCTGCTCCGCTAGCCCCGGATCTTGCCCTCCGAATCTGACGCCCGTTGTGAACGTCCGGCACAGCCGTCGCGCTAGGGTCTACGGGCGGATTCACCGCATGTGAAGCACACTCGAGGCAGATGCCTCAGGGAGACGACGGACTGCGATGGAGATGCTTGACAGACTCCAACTCCGCCGCATTGGCTTTGAGTTGGTCGACGCGGGAATGCGCCGGCCGCGCCGGGTGATCTGGGGCGCGGTGCTGCTGACGATCGTGCTCGGGCTCCTGATGCTGCGCGTCGAAACCGATACCGATCCGGAGAACATGCTGTCGTCCGACCACCCAGTGCGGGTGCGCAATGCGGAGCTCTCGGAGCAGTTCGGCAGCACGAACTCGATCCTCGTGGGGTTGACGAGCGACGCGGGGGTGGTGACGCCGCAGTTCCTGGCCGCCGTGGACCGGTTGATCGACGATGTGCTGTCGACGGACGGGGTGATCGCGGAGGGTGTCATCAGCTTCCGCCTGGCGAGCGATCCGCACGCGGCGCCGGAGACGCAAGCGGAGGCGGAGGCGCTGGCGGCGGCGGTGGCGGCCAACGAACTCCTGAGTGGCTTCGCTCTCTCGGCCGACGGGCGCGGCGCGAGTGTGCTGGTGCCGCTGGCGAGCAAGAGCGCCGCGGACGACGTGGCCGATCGCGTGCAAGGGCTCGTGGCGGCCGATCCAACCCTCGCGGCGGCGGAGTTGAACATCGCCGGATTGGCGCTGGCGGAGGAGCGCTTCGGCGAGCAGATGTTCCTGCAGATGGCGCTCTTCGCACCGCTGGCGGGGATGCTGATCTTCGCGCTGATGCTCTACTTCTTCCGCAAGCTGGCGCTGGTGGTGGCGTCGATGGCCGTGGCGATGCTGACCGTGATCTGGACGATGGGGTTGATGATCGGGTCCGGCTTCGAGGTCCACATCATGGCCTCAATGATCCCGATCTTCCTGATGCCGATCGCGATCTTGGACAGCATCCATGTGCTCAGCGAGTTCTTCGACCGCTACCCGCAGCACCGCGATCGAGCAAAGACGCTGCGTGCCGTGTACGGCGAAGTGATGATGCCGATTACGTACACCTCGCTGACCACGGCGGTGGCGTTCGGCTCCCTCGCGATCGCCCCGATTCCACCGGTGCAAGTGTTCGGACTCTTTGTCGCGGTCGGTGTCGTGATCGCATGGCTGCTGACGCTTCTCTTCATTCCCGCCTTCGTCATGATGCTGAGCGAGGAGAGTCTGCAGCGCTTGGCTGCGCAGAGCACTGCTGGGCGCAACGCGCGCTTCTCGGCCGCCGTGCGCGGTCTCGGCCGGATGGCGACGAAAGACAGCCGCCTCGCGCCGGGGGCGTTCGCGCTGCTCTCGATCGCGGCGCTGCCGGGCATCCTCCTGATCTCGGTCAACGACAACCCGGTGCGTTGGTTCAAGAGTGGCAGCGAGGTGCGC
>JAPUIR010000438.1 GCA_027296805.1 Chloroflexota bacterium
GCGCGGAACCGGCGGCGATCGATGAGGCCGTCGCCGCTGCGGCCTCCCGCTTCGACACCGGTAGCGCGATGGAGGCCGACAACCCCGGCATGCATACAACGAAGACGATCGACTACGGGATTGTGCTCTCGGGCGAGATCAACCTCGAACTAGACGCGGGCGAGGTGCACCTCACAGCGGGCGATGTCGTCGTGCAGCGCGGCACGCGTCACGCCTGGCGCAACAAGTCTGGCGAGGCTTGCGTCATGGCCTTCATCCTGATCGCGAGCCCCAACTATGCCTAGGCCGCGCGCCACCGTGAGACCCCTGACATCGGAGCGCGGGGGACAAGACTAGGGCGACCAGCTGATCGGCCAATCGACCGGAGCGCGCGAGAGGCGCGTGAGCCCCGTTCCCTGGGCGCTGATCGCGTAGAGCCCTGCCCGCCGACTCGTCCCGCTAGGATTGGACGCCGCGAACGCAATCCGCTTGCCATCCGACGACCAACGCGGGCTACGGTCGTTGGCCAGGCGCTCCGTGAGCCGCGTCAGCTCCGAGCCATCGGAGTCGACCACGTAGATCTCGGCGTTCCCGTCCCACCATGCGGCAAACGCGATCCGACTGCCGTCCGGCGACCAAGCCAGGTCCGAGGTGCGGCGCAGTTCGCTGGCCGTGTTGATCGGACGGTGCGTGAGCCGGGTCAGACCCGTCCCATCCGCCCGGATCACATAGACCTCGAGGGACCCGTCCACGTCGCGACCGTCCGTCACAAGTCCCATGAACGCGATCAGGGACCCGTCGGGTGACCAAACCGGCTGAAACGCCGGTGCCCGGGTGAGGAAGATCTCATCCCCGCCGTCCTGCCTGGTCACCCGCAGCCCCGACGGCGAACCGAAGGCGAAGCGAGAGCCGTCCGGCGACCAGGCCGGGGGAGTGAGCCTGCTGCCCTCACCGTCGGAGACCTGTAGTGGGCCGGAGCCATCTGCGTGGTGGATCGCGTATTCGTCCCCCTCCTCTTGGAAGGCGATCAACGATCCGTCGGGCGACCAGGTTGGGCGTCCAAAAGCGACGGTGATGGCATCCGCCACACGCGTTGGCTCGCCGCCGTCGGCCTGCATCACGTAGACGCCCGGCCCGTCTCGATCGGACAAGTAGGCGATGCGATTCCCGTCCGGCGACCACACGGGATTCCGGTCTGTGTGCAACGTCGACGTGATCCGGGTCAGACCAGATCCATCGCCATTCACCGTGTAAATGTCCCGACCGGAGCTGAAGACGATGCGCCCGCCCCGCGCATCGTCGGCCGTGACGAAAATCGCCAGCAGGAAGCCGACGACGGCGAGCACTCCTACCGTTGCCACCTTCGATCTCCGGCGCAGTCCCCACCACCATTCGGCGCCCGCCCCGACGCCACGCCCGCGCGCCGGTCCACCCTCAGCCGACTGCTCCGCCAGCTCGGACCGCGGGCCCGACCGCTGCGTCAGCCCGGCCCGCGTGGAGACGCCGAGTTCGGCCAACACCCGCGCGATGTGGAGGCGGACCGTCGTGGGGCTGATATCGAGCTGCGCCGCGATCTCGCTGTCGCTTTGACCCGCGGCCACCTGATCGAAGACGCGCCGCTCGACGGCGGTCAAGCCTTCGAGATCGGGCGATCGATCTCGCCGCCAGCGATTCGTCGGGCGAGGCATATCGTCATGCTATTGAACAGCCTCGAAGATGACGACCCGGATGCCTCGGCGTGTGCGTCGACGACCAGCGGCGCTGACCCGGCCCTGCCGATTGCACCCGGTACACTGCTCCCAGAGACGGGAGATCCCGTGCGCGACGATCGCACCCATCTCTTCCAACGAAACTCCGTGGCCCTCGAAGACCTTGCCGAGGCTGCCCCGGCGCGCCCGCTCCCGCGATGGCTGATCCTGCTCGCTGTCTTCTTCGCGGGCCTCGCCACCATGGGCATCGTGATCAGCCAAGTCGCATCTGTCGGCTCCGACGCGGAGTCTGCCATCACCGAAGCGGAGCTCGCCGCCGCCTACGATCGCGGGTTCCAAGCCGGCGAGGAGAGCGGCGCGCAAGTTGCCGCCGCGGAATCGGACCGCGCTGCCGCCGCGAGTTACCGGCGCGGCTTCGTGACCGGCAGGCAGACCGCCACCGATATCACCGTCAACGCCTTTACCATCTCGCCCTTCCTCGCCTACGCCGTCCCGCTTTCCAGACTCGACCTCGAGTACCTGGCCAGCTGCCCGGCCGAGATCCCGCAATGGTTCTTCGCCTTGGGGGGCATCGAAGAGTGCGGCAGCTGACCTCAACCACCCACCCCCAGCGCGCTCGTCGCGCGAGGCACCGCTGCTAGACTCCCACCATGTCGACCGCCGTCCCCCTCCAAGGCCTGCGTGTCCTCGACATCGCTGAGGGTCTCGCGGCCCCCTTCTGCGCAAAACTGCTCGCCGACCTCGGCGCGGACGTCGTCAAGATCGAACAGCCCAGCGGCGACCCCGCCCGCCTCCTCGGCCCCTTCCCCGGCGATGTCCCCGACCCTGAGGCCAGCGGCGCCTTCATCTTCGTCAACACGAGCAAGCGCGGGATCACCCTGGACCTCTCGACCAGCGAAGGGCAGGCGCACCTCCGCCGCCTGCTGCGCAGCTACGACGTCATCATCGCGGGCGAAACCGAGCCGCAATTGGCGGCCCGCGGGCTCGGGCTGGAGCAACTCCGCGAGTGGAACCCCGCGCTGATCCTCACCACCGTGAGCGGCTTCGGCTCGCACGGTCCGCGTGCGGGTCAAGCTTGGTCGCATCTGACCACCTGCGCCGTCAGTGGCTGGGCAAACAACTGCGGCCTGCCCGACCGCGAACCCCTGCAAGCCGGAGGCGCGTCGGCGGAGCTCTTCACTGGAGCCTTCGCAGCCGCCTCCACGATGCTCGCGGTGATGGGCCGTCGATCGCACGGCGGCGGCGAGCACGTCGATGTCAGCGCCCAGGAAGCCGCCCTCTGCGGCGCGCTCATCCCCTCCCTCTACTACGAGTACTACGGCCAGATCCAGGAGCGGCACTCTGACCGCCACACCGGACCCTCCTTCATCTTTCCGGCCGCCGATGGCTACATCGGTGTCAACGTGCTCACCCAGCAGCAGTGGGAGCTGCTCTGCCAATTCCTCGGCCGCCCCGAAATGCTGGACGACCCGCGTTTCCAACCCGAGCAGCGGCTCAACCACGCGGACGAGATCGCGCGTGAGTTCGCCCCCAGCGTCGCCGCGCGGGAAGCGGTGGACCTCTTCCACGAAGCGCAGGCCTGGCGTGTGCCCCTCGGACTGGTGCCAACCTTGGCCGACATCCCTCTGCTGCCACCCCATCAAGACCGCGGCTTCTTCGCCCCCATCGACATCGACGGTCGCCAGATCGAGATCCCGGCCGCCCCCTTCAGCGCCGACACCGTGCGGCTTCGCCCCACCCGTCCCCCACGCCTGGGGGAGCACAACGACGAGTTGCTGGCCCCGTCCGAAGCCAAGGCCTCGACACCTGAGATGGCGCCCCAGCCGCCCCCGACCAACAACCCCCCGCCTCTGGCTGGGCTCCGTATCGTTGATCTCTCCATGTTCATGTCCGGCCCAATGGTGACGCAGATCTGTGCCGACGCCGGCGCCGAGGTCATCAAGGTCGAGTCCGTCCAACGCATCGACGGCTGGCGCGGTGGCGGCCGCGGCGAGGACCAACCCTGGGAACGCTCCCCCGTCTT
>JAPUIR010000439.1 GCA_027296805.1 Chloroflexota bacterium
GGCGGGCGCCGGTGAAGGTCACGGCCATGATGCCCAGGCACAAGAGCACGATGACCGTCACCAGGTTCACGATCAGGCTTCTGCGGATGGTGACGGTTCGGGCCACGGGGGGTACCCAGACCGCTCATGGTAGTCAATGTCCAAGGGCGCAGGCGCATCAACCGCAGGACAGAGACGCGCAGGTCACACGCAACTGACCCTTCATGCCCTGCCCGGCTGGTGCCCAACGGCCCGACGTCCCGTGGGACGCGGGGGTCCCGCGCCAGGGCCGTTGCCGGCGTGCCGTATCATACGCCTCCCGCCTGAGGCTCAGGCCCGAGCACGCTCCGCTCGGCGCATGCGTCCCGCAAACAGGCACGTGCCCCCTCTCAGGAACGACCGCGTGGACGCCAAGATCCGGGTTGGAAACGAAATCGGCAACGGCGACGACGTCACCGTCGTCGCCCGTGGCCTCGTCAAGCGCTACGGCGATCTGGTCGCCGTCGACGGGATCGACTTCCAGGTGCGTCGCGGCACCTGCCTGGGCGTCCTCGGTCCAAACGGCGCCGGAAAAACGACGACGATCGAGATCCTCGAGGGACTGAAGACGCCGGACGGTGGTCAGGTGGAAGTGCTCGGGCGCTCGTGGAGCGAGAACCGGCGTGAGATCCAGGAGCGGATCGGTGTTCAGCTCCAGGAGACCGAGTTCCAGGACAAGCTCACGGTCCTCGAGCTGCTCCGCATGTTCCGCAGCTTCTACAGGGAAGGGAGCGACATCGAAGAGGTCGTGCGCACGATCGGTCTCCTGGAGAAGCGCCGCGCCCGCGTCAAGACTCTCTCTGGCGGCCAGAAGCAGCGGCTGGCGGTCGGCTGTGCGCTCCTGAGCCGACCGGAGATTCTCTTCCTCGACGAGCCGACCAGCGGGCTTGACCCCCAGGCGCGGCGGCGGCTGTGGGAAGTGATCGAAGCCTTCAAGGCCGGTGGCGGTACGGTGGTCCTGACCTCGCACCACATGGAAGAGGCCGAGCGCCTGGCGGACGACCTGATCATTATCGATCACGGCCGCGTGATCGCACGCGGCTCGCCGAAGGCCATCATTGCATCGCTGGGTGCCGAGAGCGTGGTCAGATTCTCGCTGGCCGGCGCCGACCCGCGCCAGCTGTCCGACGAGGAGCTCAGAACGCTCGAGGGGGTCCGGTCCGCCCGATACGAGGGTTCCGAGATCTCGCTCTCAGTCGTCCGCACCCAGGCCGCCATCGCGGGGTTGTTCAAGCTGATCGAACGTCGTGGCCTGGTGCTGGACGACCTGCACACCCACCGGCCGACACTGGAGGACGTCTTCGTGTCGCTGACGGGAAAGCACCTGCGCGATGACTAGGTTCAACGAGATCCGCGAGCTGACCCGCGTGCGGGTGGTGCTGTTTTTCCGAGAGCCCGAAGCGATCTTCTGGGTGTTTGTCTTCCCGCTGGTTCTCGCCGCCGTCCTGGGCTTCGCGTTCCGCTCGGCCGGCGTCGAGCCCAGCAAGGTCGCGGTGGTCCAGGGCGAGGGGATCCAGCGGCTGCTGGAGGCCTTTCAGCGCGACGAGGACCTCGAAGCCGAGGTCTTCGAGCACCGTCAAGACGCCTTGGACAAGCTGCGCAAAGCGGCCGTCGACGCGCTGATCGAGCCCGGTGACCCACCGCGCCTGTACTTCGATCCCGACCGCGCCGAAGCAGCGACGGCGCGGCTGCGGGTGCAGCGAGCGCTGACGCTGGCCATGGACGGCGGCGTCGACCCCCCGCTGGAGCTCGAGCCCGTCACTGAAACTGGCTCGCGCTACGTCGACTTCCTGTTCCCGGGCCTGCTCGGCATGAACCTGATGGGGACCGGCATGTGGGGGATCGGGTTTGCCATCGCAGACGTGCGTCGGCGCAAGTTCCTCAAGCGACTCATGGTGACGCCAATGCGACGCTCCTCGTTCTTCCTCTCGTTCATCCTTTCGCGATTGGTGTTCCTTTTTCTCGAGATCGTGATCCTGGCGGGCTTCGGCCGGTGGATCCTCGGCGTGCCCTTCGAGGGCGATCTCATCTCGTTCACGATCGTGGCCCTCCTGGGCGCGATCACGTTTGCAGGTCTGGGAATTCTGGTGGCCTCGCGAGTTCGAACGATCGAGGGAGTCTCGGGCCTGATGAACCTGGTCATGATGCCGATGTGGCTCGCCTCCGGGGTCTTCTTTTCCTACGAGCGCTTTCCCGACGCCATCCATCCGGTGCTGCGGCTGCTGCCACTCACCGGTCTCAACGACGCGCTGCGGGCGATCATGATCGATGGGGAATCCATCTGGCAGCTGGGGCCTGAGGCCGCCCTGCTGGCGGGCTGGTGCGTGCTCACCTTCCTGGTGGCGCTCAAGATCTTCCGGTGGGAGTAATGCACCGGACCGAGGATCCGGCCAATCGGCCGCCGACAAGTCTCCCTGACTGAGTCGGTTGCGGCTTCCGGATCGGTCCGCGGCCGGAAGGCCCCTCAGCAGCCGCCATCGCCCCACCGCCCGGAATCAGGTTTCCTATCTTAAC
>JAPUIR010000044.1 GCA_027296805.1 Chloroflexota bacterium
GGGGTGCGGGTAGTCGGAGGCCCAGAGGAACTTATCGGCGCCCACGTACGGGATGACATACGCCGCCGCGCGCTCGTCCGGATCGCCCGAGATGAAGCACTGGCGCTTGAAGTAGGTGCTGGGTTTTTCGCTGAGCTGCACATGGCGGCCGTAGGTCGTCTCAAACACCGTATCCATGCGGTCCAAGAACGTGCCGATCCACCCCGCGCCCACCTCCAGGACGCCGAGCTTCAGCCCGGGAAAGCGCTCCAGCGTGCCATGCGAGAAAAAGGTCAGCAGCGCCAGCTGCGACCCCTGGCGCGTGCCGAGGACGACATAGTCCCAGCCAGCCAACGCCTGCTCCTCGGGCGACATGCCCTTCCGGCTAAAGCGCATCGGCTGGATTTCCGGCGGCTCGTTGCCGACGACGTGGAGGCCCACCGGCACCTCGAGTTCCTGCGCTTTGGCCCACAGCGCGTCATGCTGCTGGTGGCCCAGGGGCACACGATCGTGCGTATAGGGTGCGACGAACGCGCCTTTGCATCCATCGCGTACGGCGCGCTCGAGTTCCGCCGCGGACCCCTCGGGGTCTTGCAGCGTGAGATGGGCAATCGGGACGAGCCGTCCACCGCTGTCGCGACAGAAGTCTGCGATCCAGCGGTTGTAGGCGCGCATGTAGGCCAAGCTCAGCTCCGGGTCCGTGCATTCCGCCTCCCACATCAAGCCGAGCGTGGGATAGAGGAGCGCCTTCTCCAGGTTCTCTTGGTCCATCAGCTGGACTCGCTCCTGCGGATCGGCGGCCCCGAAGGGGATGTTCTCCATATAGCGACGCTCGGGACTCGGGCGCACCTCCTTGTCGCCCATCGCGCCGAGCGTGCCCAAGACGCCTTTCACGACCCGTTGTGACGGGACGCCCGCAATCTCCAGGTACTCGAACCCCTCGTCGTCGGTCTCGATCCTGATCGCGCGGTCCCGGTACTCGCGCTCCAGGTACTCCTCCCACAGCGTGATCGGCTCCAGCACGTGGCCGTCGGCGTCCACGGCGCCGTCGTAGGGGAGGCGAACAATCTCGTAGGTCATGGCGGGGCTCCTTCGGGCCGCTGCCCGGCCGGGCGCGGGGCCTGGAGGATAGTCGTCGCCCGCTCGCCTCGTGCTGCGCGAACCCTTCCGGCCGCGCCGGGCGGAGGCTGGACCGATGACCGAGGCCTCACCCGTTCGCTCCACGATATCCTCAGCGTGCGTGTCTCAACTGGTCCTAGCTGCGCGTCCTGCGCCCGAGACGCGGCGGGCGTCCAAGGATCACGCCACGCCTGTGAGCTGTATGTTCGCCGAGCGGGGCCTATCGCCGGTCTGGCCCTGAGGAGGTGCTCATGATCACGCGGTTCGCGTCCCTCTATGCGGGACACGTTGACCTTGACGACATGGGCCAGGACGCGACGCCGGTCAATGAGCGGCGGTACTCCAACGCACACCTCGCAACGGTCTTCTCCAAGGCCGAGGCGATGGCCCGCTGCATGGACCGAAACGGGTACGACACCCTGTGGATGGCCGAGCACCACTTCCAGCACGAGGGTTACGAGTGCATCCCTAACCTTCTGATGCTGGGGGTGCACCTCACACACCTGACCGAACGGCTGAAGATTGGGTGCGGCTTCAACATCGCACCGATGTGGCACCCGCTCCGCCTCGCCGAGGACTTCGCCACGGCCGACATTCTGACCGACGGGCGGATCGTCTTCGGGCTCGGCCGCGGGTATCACACGCGCGAGGTCGAGAGCCTCGGCGGACCAATGCTCGACCAGGAGGAGAATCGGGACCTGTTCGAGGAGCAAACCGAGATCATCTTCAAGGCGTTCACCAACGAGTCCTTTTCGCACCACGGCAAGCACTACGATCTGCCCCCGCGCGTGCCGTACCGCGGCTACGAGCTCGAGGAGCTCACGCTCGTCCCACGGCCGACCCATCCGGTCGAGTGCTGGCAGCCGATTGTGAGCGCGTCCGAGCGCGGCCTCGACTTCATGGTCAAGCACGGGATCAAGGGCGTGGTCGGCGGCGGCTCGGCGCTGATGTCGGAGGGACCGATGGTCGCCTACCGCGACGCCCTCGCCCGCGCCGGCACCGAGTCCGAACTCGGCGCAGGACTCGCCGTCGGGGTCAACTTCCACCTCGCCGACACCAAGGAACAGGCGATCGCCGAGGCAACTCCGTTCTATGAGGAACACATCAAAATGTTCGCCCCGCTCGGCTTCTTCCGCGGCCTGAGCGACGCGCAACTGGACGCGGTCGATGAGCGCGGCGGCTGGTCTGAGGCGGGCATCCCGACGCTCGTGGAGGCCTGCGAGAGCCGCAGCTGGTATTGCGGACCACCCCAGGGCTTCATCGAGTATCTGCACGAGCTGGATGACGCCGCCCCGGGCATCGAGA
The DNA here is from genome assembly GCA_027296805.1 of Chloroflexota bacterium. Taxonomy (GTDB): domain Bacteria; phylum Chloroflexota; class Dehalococcoidia; order Bin125; family Bin125; genus JAPUIR01. Next base: position 2,404 of record JAPUIR010000044.1, read on the forward strand.
TGGTCAACGTCCAGGCCAGCATGGGCACGCCGCAGCAGGTGATTCTCGAGCAGCTCGAATGGTTCGCGAGCGCAGTGATGCCGGAGTTCCAGCCCGCCGGCGCGATGATCCGGTGAACGCGTGATTCGACATCGGCGTCGATGCGCGCGTGGGCCGCGAGGCCGCAGCCTGAGGGGTTCCCCCGCGGACGAGGGACCGAACTCTACGCGAGTGCCGCGACCGCCGAAGGCAGGTCGTCGATGACAGCGACGGCGGCGGCGCGCGCTTGTGGCGCCCCGTCTTCGCCGACGAGGACGGTACGTGCGCCGAGTCGCGAGGCGATCGCGAGTTGAGCGCGCTGGTCGTCCACTACCACCGCCTCTGAGGGCTGGACACCAGCATGGTCGAAAAGCCGCTCGTAAAACGCCGCGGTCGGTTTCATCGCGCCGATCAGATCGGGACCGCAGAGCACCCCGAAGAACTGACGCACCCCAAGCTGCTCCAACAGCGGTTCGACGCGCCATGAGCTGTTGCCGGTCGCGGTGTGCAACTCGTAGGACGCCGCGAGCGTCCGGATGGCCGAGGCAGCGCCGGGGAACGCGGCGCGCGTGTTCTGATTGACGTACCTGTCCACAGCGCGGGAGAGCGCTGCCGCGGTCTCCTCGTCCGGCAGCGGGACGTCCAGGAAGCGGCAGGCTTCGTGCAGTAGCAGCAAGCTGAGCTGGCGGTCGGCGATGAGGGGATCCTCGTCGAGCCAAACCTCGCGCGGGCCGCTCCAGACGCGGGGAAAGACTTCGGCATTGGCGCGGCCCCAGTCAGCGGGCTCACGGCCGAGCGCCGGCGCGAGCACGTCGCCCATCAACCGCACCCACTCGAGGTGCGTCCGCGTGGGGTCGAGGAGGACGCCGTCGACGTCGAGGAAACATGCGCGCAGCGCCATTGGCGGATCCTATCGCCCCGCTCCAGCGCTGGATGGCCGGCGGTCGGCGTCGGCGGTGCGGTACGAGCACGATCGCCCGAAGGCGCGGCGGCTGTGCGCGAAGCCGCCGCTATGAGAAGGCACGATCCGCTGGACTCCCTTCGGCGAAGTACCGAATGGCTCGGCCAGGTGGTCAGATCGACTACCTTCGCCTACCTCTGCTAGTCAGGGCCTTGTTAGGGCTGCCGATCGGTGGGGTCAATCTGCCGACACGGTCGAGACGTCGATGCCGATCTGCGCCAGGACAGCAATCAGGTCCATGACCAGCGGGAAAGGGATGGCGCCATGAGTTCTGTTGACCTTTCGCTGGAGGGCAAGGTTGCGCTGGTGACCGGCGGGTCGAAGGGGATCGGTCGCGCGATCGCGCTCACCTTCGCAGAGCATGGTGCCGATGTCGCGATCGCCGCGCGTGGAGTGGAAGCGCTGGACGCCACGCGCGAGGCGCTGCTCGCGACGGGCCGCCGCGCCATCGCCGTCCAGTGCGACGTCGGCAACGACGACGATCTCGCCCGAACCGTCCGCGAGACCGGGGAGCAGCTCGGCGGCGTCGACATCCTCGTCAACAACGCCGCCACCGGTTCCCAAGCGAGCTTGCGCCGGACGACGGCGGACGAACTCCTGCAGGTGATGCGCGTCAACGTGTGGGCCCCGCTGCGCCTCTCGCAGCTCTGTCATCCGGGTATGGTCGAGCGCGGTGGGGGGGTGATCATCAACGTCGTCTCGAACGAGGGCGTGCGTCCCTCCGTCGGCATTGGCGTCTACGCGCCGTCGAAAGCGGCGCTGATCAACCTCTCGCAACTCTGCGCGAAGCACTGGGCGAAAGACGGCATCCGCGTCACGTCCATCGCGCCCGGCTTGATCCGCACGGAGTTGGCGGCGGGCCTTGTCGAGGCCGTCGAATCGAGCGGGCAGTACCCCAACCCCCAGCGCCGCATCGGCGAGCCCGAAGAGATCGCCGGTCTGGCACTCCTGCTCGCCAGCCCGGCCGGCACCTTCGCAACGGGCGCCAACTTCATCTTCGACGGTGGCGAGGTGATCAGCGGCGCCGGCGAAGTGCCGCCCGCCTGATGCGCTTATCCAGCTCCCGAGCGGTTCATCGCGGAGGGCCTGGCTTGCGGTAGGACACGGGCCGCGAGAGCTAGGGGTTAGATATCGGCCCGAGACGCCGGCCTGCGGGACCACACAACTCGGATCGCCAGCCGTCTAACAGATTGAGAGCTGAGTCGAATGGAGTTCTGGGCCGGGCACGGCCTCCACGATGCCCTCATCGTGTGCGGGGCCAGGAACCTCGTTGGGCGGCGCCGGCATGGCTCGACTGAGCGATATGAGATCCGTGACACTGCCTCGGCGCGGTAGGGCCGCGTTGCAGGGGGATCGTTCTCAGACATGAATGCG
>JAPUIR010000440.1 GCA_027296805.1 Chloroflexota bacterium
GCCGGGGCTATGACCGATCCCCAACCGAACGACTTCGTGGCTGAGGCGATCCCGGAAGGTTCGCCGTTCAAGCGCGAGCATTTCGGCCGCAACGACGAGGGCGAAGACGCGCTGTTCTACAGCCAGCCACGGATGGTGACGCACATCGATGAGGCGGCGATCGGGGCGCTGCAGCGGCACTACTCGAAGACACTGTCCACGGAGGGTGCTTGGCTGGACCTGATGAGTTCGTGGGTCTCGCACTACCCGGACGCTCTGCCGTCGCGGGTGGCGGGGTTGGGGATGAACGCGGAGGAGTTGGCCGCCAACCCGCAGTTGAGCGAGTGGACGGTGCACGATCTCAATGCGTCGCCGGTGTTGCCCTACGAAGACGAGTCGTTCAGGGCGGTAACGATCGCAGTGAGTGTGCAATACCTGCGCCAGCCGGTCCCCGTATTCCGCGAGATCGGCCGGGTGTTGCAGCCGGACGGGATCTGCGTGGTGTCGTTTTCGAACCGCTGCTTCCCAACCAAGGCGATCCAGCTCTGGCTGAGCAGCGATGACGCGACACACATTCAGGTGGTGGGCGCCTACATGCACTTCGCGACCGGCCTGCGGGCGCCCGACGCTCTGGATCTGTCGCCGGCGCCAGGTGCGAGCGATCCATTGTGGGTGGTGCAGGCACGGCAGGCGGGCCCCGACGAGGGTGGAGGCTGATGGGGGCGATCGCGGCCGTGGCGGCGGCGGGGATCTGGGCGATCAGCGCGGCACTGATGGGTTCGCAGGCTTCGCGCGTCGACGCGCTCTCGATCTCGGTGATTCGCGCGGTTTGGGCGGCGCTGTTCTTCGTGGTGCTGGTGTTCGCGACGGGGAACTACACGGAGATTGGAGAGATGGACGCCTGGACGATCGCGGAGTTGATCGGCTCCGCGGTGATCGGGCTGGCACTGGGGGACACGCTCTACGTGGTGAGCATCAGTCTGCTGGGGATGAACCGGGCCTTCACGATCAGCATCGGCTTGTTCGCGGTGTTCAGCTTCGGGCTGTCGGCGGCGGTCCTGGGGGAGAGCATCGGTGTGGCGACGATCATCGGGGCCGGGCTGGTGCTGGCGGGGGTCGGCCTGGTGGCGAGCTACGGTCGGGACACTACTGCGGCCGTCGAAGTGGAGGAGCCGAGCGTGGAGGCGACGAGGGAGCCGGGCGCGCCACCCCCAATCGCCGGGGGGAGCGGCGAGGTGAAGCTGGCTGCGAGGACGACGGTGCGCCTGCCGTGGGTCGGCGTCGTACCCAAGTTCACGCTGGGAGTCGTGGTGGTGGCGCTGGCGGCGGTGTTCTGGGCGATCGCGACCGTGACGCTGCGGGACGCGGCGGAGGGCTTCGGTGCGATCTCGGTGGGGGCGCTGCGGATTCCGGCGGCGGCGGGGTTCCTGAGTGCGGTGGCGCTGACGCAGTCGCGCACGTCGCTGCGGAGGCGGTCGGTCTCTCGGCGCTCGTGGGGGGTGCTGACGGTGGCGGGGGTTGTGGGCACCGGGGTGGGCAGTCTGCTTTTCATCTACGCGGTGCAAGAGGTGGGGGCGGGCAAGACGGCGGTGCTGTCGTCGGTCTCGCCGCTTTTCGCGTTGCCCCTGGCGGCGATCTTCCTGGGTGAGCGGATCACGCGGTGGCTGGTGTTGGGGACGGGGCTGGCGGTCATCGGCATCGTGCTGCTGGCCTAGCGCGATGCCACCGCCGCTGCCGACGCGTTTCTTCGATCGACATCCGCTGACGGTCGCGCACGAGCTGCTGGGCTGCGAGGTCTGGGTGCGGGCCGACGATGCAGGCAAGGCGCGGCGGGGCCGGATCGTGGAGACGGAGGCGTACGGCGGCTTCGACGATCGGGCTTGCCACGGCCATCGAGGGGAGACGCCGCGGATGCGATCGCTGTTCGGACCGCCCGGGCGCGCGCTGGTCTATCTCACGTACGGCGTACACCACATGCTGAACGCGGTCGCGCTGGGACCCGGAGAGCCGTATTGCGTGCTGATTCGCGCGCTGGAGCCGGTCGCCAACCTGAGCGGTGATACGCGCGGGCCGGGGTTGCTGACGAAGGCGCTAGGCGTCGATCTGTCGTACGACGGCGCGCATCTGCGCAGGGGTGCGCTGCGGATGCTGGCGGGCGCCCCGCGGACGGATGAGTCGATCGCGGTGAGCACACGGGTGGGGGTGGAGGGGGCAGGGCCGGAGGACGCCGGTCGACCCTGGCGCTTCTATTTGGCGGACAACCCCTACGTGTCGCGCGGGCGGCCGTCGTCGGTGGAGCGAGCGGCGCGGGTGGTGGCGGAGCGGGCTGTGCGCTCGACTCTGCGATCAAACCGGCGGGGAGGTTCAAGTTGACCGACGTGGGACGCGAACCGTAGCCTCGCCGCTCTGCACGGAACCGGACCAGGAGTGTGCGATGCGAGCAGCGGTGCTGCAGAAAGACGGTCGCTTCGCCGTGGAAGAGGTGGAGCGAGCGGCGCCGAGCGGCCATCAGGCGGTCCTGCGGGTGAAGTACTGCGGGATCTGCGGCTCCGACTTGCACGCGGTGCGTGCGGGGAGCCTGGAGCCGGGCGCGATTCTGGGGCACGAGATCACAGGCGAGATCGTGGAGCTGGGGCCGGAGGTCGAGGGCTTCGAGGTGGGCGATCGGGTGACGACGCTTTCCGCGCTGCCGTGCGATGCGTGCGCGCCCTGCCGGGAAGGACGCTATCGCGCCTGCGAGGGCGGCTGGCGGGTCTTCGGCTATGCGGACGCACCGGGCGGGTACGCGGAGGAGTTGATCACGCATGCGTCGGTGCTGGAGAAGGTGCCCGAGTCGATGTCGGACGAGACGGCGGCGTTCAACGAGCCGAGCATCGTGGGGTTGCACGCGGTGCGCGCGAGCCGGATGCGGCTGGGCGATCGAACGGTGGTGATCGGGGCAGGGCCGATCGGCTTGTTGGTGTTGCAGTCGATCCTGTTGGCAAACGACGCGCCGGTGTACGTGGTGGAGCCGTCGGCGGGGCGGCGGGCGATGGCGCTGGAGCAGGGCGCGACGGAGGCGCTGGATCCTTTCAGGAACGACGTGGCGGCGGCGATCCGCGAGCGCACGATGGTGGGGGCGGACGTGGTGTTCGAATGCGCGGGCGCGAAGGGGACGCTGCAACAGGCGATCGATCTGGTGCGCCCCGGGGGCCAGGTGATGGTGCCGGGCGTGAACATGGAGCCCGACGAGATCCAGCCAGGGACGCTGCTGATGAAGGAGTGTGAGATCCGGGGTTCACTGGGCGGCGGCGACCTGTTCCGTGCCGCGCTCGATTATTTGGCGGGCGGTCAGATCCAGGTCGAGTCGATGGTGAGCCGGGTGATCGGGCTGGAGGAGGTCGACGAGATGTTCCAAAGCCTCGGCACTGCGGAGAACGACGCGATCAAAGTGCTGGTGGCGCCGAACGGCTAGCTGAGGGAGGGCGAGAAGCGATATGGACGCACCGGTCCTGCATGGGTCGCGGCAGATGAGCTACGAGGAGTTCCCGGCGCCTTCGGCGGGCCCAGACGAGGTGATCGTGGAGGTGGGGCTGTGCGGGATCTGCGGATCGGACCTGGAGGTGTATGCGCACGCGGAAGCGCCAGACGGGATCGTGCTGGGACACGAGTTCAGCGGCACGATCGTGGAGCTGGGCAAGGGTGTGGAGGGTTCGTCGCTTGGGGAACGAGTGGTCTCGGCACCAGCCGATCCGTGCCTCAACTGCTGGTTCTGCGTGCGGGGCGAGACGCATCTTTGCATGCACCACTACCG
>JAPUIR010000441.1 GCA_027296805.1 Chloroflexota bacterium
CTACGGTGCCTATGGCGCGGCAAAGTGGGGCGCCCGCGGGTTCACCAGCATCAGCTGACGTATCAGGCTGGCAGCGAAGGAGGGAACGAGATGGCGCAGTGCAAAGCGCGGACCGCCGAGGGCACGCAATGCTCCTTCCAAGCAGCACCGCCGTCCCGCAGCCTGTGTGGAACACACCAGCGGACCTTGGCCCGCGGGACCCGCGTGATCAACGCGGACTCGGGGCGAGCGTTCCCCAAGCCCCGCTGAGCCGCGGCGGTCCGAGCAATCGCCGCGGCCACTCCTGAGTGCGAGTGGGTCAGGAGCTGAAAGTGGAGCTGCCCCCGCGACGCGGCGACGGATCCATGCAGATCTTCCACGGCTATCGCGTGCAACACAACAATTCGCGCGGGCCCGCCAGGGAGGCCTAGCCTCTGCCCCAACGGATCAGAAGGGTCTGCCATGGGCAGATCACTTTGGGCCAAGAAGCCCCTCATCTACTTCGGCTTGTTCGTGGTGCTGCTCATCGCGGCGTTCACGCTGTCCTCCGGCGGTGGCGACTCGGGAACGATCCCGCTCGTGGGCGGGACGGAGAGCCTGCTGGGGCGGCTCCGGACGCAGACGTCGCAGATCGACCGGGTGGAGATCGACGGATCCACGGTCCGGATCGCATACAACGATGGACGGGCGTTCCAGGCCCGCATCCCGCAGGGGCTCGACTTCTTCGAGTTCCTCGACCGTGAGGGCGTCGATGTGTCTCAGGAGGGCTTCCCGCCGACGGCGGCCACGGGCGGCGGCGGCGCTGGCCTCGGGATTTTGCTGAGCTTCCTGCCGCTGATCCTCTTTGGTGGCCTGATCATCTTCATGCTGCGCCGGGCGCGGGGAGCAGGCAGTGAGGTGATGTCGTTCGGCAAGAGCAAGGCCCGCATGGTCACGGCGAACCGCCCCAACACGGCCTTCAACGACGTGGCCGGGGCGGACGAGGCGAAAGAGGAGCTGCAAGAGGTGGTGGAGTTCCTCAAGTTCCCGGAGCGCTTCGCGGCACTGGGCGCAAAGATCCCCAGCGGCGTGCTCCTCGTGGGCCCCCCCGGGACGGGCAAGACCCTGATCGCGCGCGCGGTGGCCGGGGAGGCGGCGGTGCCGTTCTTCAGCGTCTCGGGCTCGGAGTTCGTCGAGATGTTTGTGGGCGTGGGCGCCAGCCGGGTGCGCGATCTGTTCGAACAAGCCAAGAGGAACGCGCCGTGCATCGTGTTCATCGACGAGATCGACGCCGTGGGCCGGCAGCGCGGGTCGGGGTTGGGCGGCAACGACGAGCGCGAGCAGACGCTGAACCAGATCTTGGTCGAGATGGACGGCTTCGACAGCGCGACGAACGTCATCGTGATCGCGGCGACGAACCGCCCCGACATCTTAGATCCGGCGCTGATGCGTCCCGGCCGCTTCGACCGCCAGGTCGTCCTGGACGCGCCGGACGTGCGCGGTCGCGAGGCGATCTTGCACGTGCACAAAGCGGGCAAGCCGCTGGCGGCGGACGTCGACCTGGGCACGGTCGCCAAGCAGACGCCGGGCTTCTCCGGCGCCGACCTCGCCAACCTGTTGAACGAGGCGGCGATTCTCGCCGCCCGGCGCAACAAGAAGCAGATCGACAACGCCGAACTGGAAGAGGCGGTCGATCGGGTGATGGTGGGGCCGGAGCGCAAGAGTCGGGTGCTGACCGGGCGCGAGCAAGAGATCGTGGCCTATCACGAGGCCGGGCATGCGCTGGTCGCGGCGATGACTCCGGGCCACGACCCGGTCCACAAGATCACGATCATCCCGCGCGGGCTGGCCGGGGGATACACCAAGTACCTGCCGGACGAAGAGCAGCGCCTGGCAAGTCGATCCCACTGGGAAGGCTTCATGGCGTCCGCGTTGGGGGGCCACGCCGCCGAAGAGTTGGTCTTCGGTGAGATGACGACGGGGGCGCACGACGACCTGTCGAAGGCGACCCAGATCGCGCGCAGCATGATCACGCAGTGGGGCATGAGCGCAACGCTGGGGCCGCGCACCTACGGCACGCAAGAATCCATGGTCTTCCTCGGCAGGGGAATCAGCGAACAGCGCGACTACTCCGAGAAGGTCGCCGAACAGATCGACGTGGAGATTCATGAGCTGATCGACCGCGCCCGCGACCGCGCGCGCCACATCCTGACGGCGAACCGCGCACGGTTGAACTATCTGGCCCGGCGCCTGAGGGAAGAGGAGACGCTCGAGCCGGATCAGTTGCGGGAGATCTTCGCGTGGGAGCCGGGCTCCCCAGAGCCCGGCGCCACGGCACCGACGCTGCCGCGACGCTCCGAACCGCCGCCGTCGACACCACCGCCATCGGGCGAGGGCGGCGACGATCGCGGCCGAGAACCGGTGATGCCGCCGAAGCCTGGCGTGGTCTGGGGAGGCGATCGCAATCTCGAGGGCCGGAAGTAGCCATGGCTGCGACCGTCACGGAGATCGTTGTGCGCCAGCTCGAGGCCCACTACACGGACGACATCCGCTTCACCGCCTCGGGCGTGGCCCGTGACGCGGAAGAGGCGGGGTACATCGGCGGGCCGCTCTGGCGGGAGCTGGGGGTGGAGTTCCTGGTGCATCTCTGGCGCGTGACGCGTGACGAGGGTGGTGGCCATCCGCGCACACCCGTGACGCTTCCCCACACGCCCGTCACGGCCGTGATCCCGGGTACGGAGCGATGACGCGCAAACTGACGCCGACGCGCAAACTGACGCCGACGCGCAAACTGACGCCGACGCGCAAACTGACGCCGACGCGCAAACCGACGCCGACGCGCAAACTGACGCCGAAGCAGGAGCACTTCGCTCAGGCCTACGTCGCCACGGGTAACGCCTCCGAGGCCTACCGCCAACCGCAATCGTAGCGGGCGGCCGAGCGGCGACGTGCCTGG
>JAPUIR010000442.1 GCA_027296805.1 Chloroflexota bacterium
GTGCTTTCGTCGAAGCTGCGGGTGGCGACGCTCTCGAGCGGCGTCGAAGTCTCCGTCGCGCAGCGTTTGGACGGGCGGCTGACGACGCTGCTGGCATCGGCGCGAGACCTCCAGACCGCTGGGGTCGCGCTGAGCGAGACCGCGCTGACCGACGTGTCGCGGGAGCTGGAGACGGCCTTCGCCGCACGGGCTTTGCGGCTCGATGCGCGGCAGCGAGTGCAGGTAGACGTGTGGACTACGGGGAGTGGTCCGTCCCTCGCATCGCTGGAGCGTCTGGGAATCGCGGTCGAGCGTCAGCGAGCGGCACTGGGACGGGCCCAGTACCGGGTGCCGCCCGCGGCGCTGGGCGAGCTGGCGGTCCTGCCGGGGGTGCGGTTCGTGCTCTCGCCAACGTACGCGGTCAGTTTGACGGGCAGCCTGACGACGTCGGGAGACGACCTGCTGGGCGCGGCGGCGGTGCGAGCGAATCGGGGATTCGATGGCAGCGGCGTACGGATTGGGGTGATCTCGGACGGCATCAGGGGCTTGGCCGCGGCGCAGGCGTCGGGCGACGCGCCGGAGCTGGTGGAGGCCCAGTCCTTCGTGGCGGAGGGCATCGAGGCGGGGGCGGAGGGGACCGCGCTGATCGAGATCATCCACGATCTGGCGCCGGGCGCGTCGATCTCGTTCGCGAACGCGGCCACGGACCTCGACATGATCGAGGCGGTGGATTTCCTGGCCGCTCGTAGTGACATCGTGGTGGACGATCTGGGATTTTTCTTCGCGGACGACCAGATGTCGGCGGTCTCGCTCAACACGCAGGCGGCTTTGAACAACCCTGATTGGCCGATCCGGGTCTACATCACCTCGGCGGGGAACTGGGCACTACGGCACTACGAGGGCGACTTCGCGGTGGGTCCGGACGGTTTGGACGTGGGGCTGGACTTTGAGGGGGCCGTGCATCTGTTCAGCGCGGAGCCCGGCACGGTTGACGTGGCCGGGGACGGGGCGCAGCCCTACAACGAGGTCTATCTGGAGGCGGGAGACTCCGCGCTCGCGGTGCTTTTCTGGGACGATCCGCCGGACGCCTCGACCAATGACTACGATCTGTACCTGCTGGACTCGGCGGGCAATGTCGTGGCGGAGAGCAGCGACGGTCAGGGCAACGGCTTCGATGTCCCGCGGGAGCGGTTGCTGTGGGAGAACGACGGTGCCGATGGGATGTTCCGGGTGGTCGTGCACAACTTCGAAGATCTGGCGGAGGCGCGGCGGCTGGAGCTCTATGTGTTCGAGTCGTCGAAGTTGCCGGGGTCGGACCTGGCGCTGAATTTCAACACGGCTGCCAGCAGCATCCTGGCGCAGAGCGACGCGGGGGGCGGCGTGCTATCGGTGGGGGCGGTGTTCCCAACGGCGCTGACGACGGTGCGGGCCTATTCCAGCCGTGGTCCGACGAACAACGGGGCCGCCAAGCCGGACCTCGTGGCCGTGGACGGGGTGCAGGTGACGGGCAGTGGGGGCTTCGACACGACGTTTTTCGGCACGAGCGCGGCGGCGCCGCATTTGGCGGCGATCGCGGCGCTGCTGCTGGACGCACGGCCCTCGCTGACGGATGTGGATGGTGGCAACGCGGAGCAGGAGCGCTTGCTGATCCGGAAGCTGCTGTCGAACAGCGCCCTGGACGCCGACGTGCCGGGCGTGGACTTCGCGAGCGGAGCCGGCGTGGTGGACGCGGTGGCGGCCGTGGAGGATGCGTTGCAGACGATTCTGACGGTCGATTCGGACGCCGACTCGGGGCCGGGCACGTTGCGGGCGGCGATTGAGGCGCTGAACGATGCCTCGGTGGCGGGAGAGACGGGCGGTGGGATCTTGTTCTCGGGCAGTTTTGAGATCGTGCTGGAGGAGCCGCTGCCGGCGATCGCGGCGAGCGGGCTGACGCTTCTGGGCTCGGGGTCGAGTATCAACGGTTTGAACCTCCCAGGGTCCGCCTCGGGACTGGTGGTTCTGGCGGACGGCGTCGCAATCGACGATCTCGCCGTGCGGAACTTTGGCCAGGCAGGCGTGGCGGTCGTGGGAGCGTCGGGAGTGGGTCTGACGCGGCTCGTGCTGCGAGCGAATGGGATCGGGCTCCTGATCGAGGAAGGCGCCAGCAGTGTGACGGTGGGTCGTGGCGGAGCGCCGGGGGTGGAGGCGGTGCTGAACGCCCGGGAGGGGATTCTGGTGCGCGGGAGCGGTACGTCGGGTGTCGTGGTGCAGAACAGCCGCGTGGGAGTGGGCGCTGCCGGAGGGAACGGGGGCAACGGGGGCGATGGCATCCGGATCGGGGACGGGGCGTCGGGCGTGGTGGTGGGCGCGACGCTCGTGGACGAAGCGAGTTTGTTGACGGCGCAGGCGGTGGAGTTGTCGCACACGTTCAGCGGTACGGCGACGATCGGCGGGCTGCCCGCGCCCGAGGGCACGGTGATCCAGCTCCTGATCGATGGGGTGGCCAGTGCCGCGACGAGTCTGGGCGTGATTGACGTGGACGGCCTGCCCGGATTCGTCTTCACTCTGGGCTCGGGCGGGGGCGTGATCTCGTTTGAGGTGAACGCGGTGGCGGACGGGCAGTCGTTCGAGTTCGAGGCGGGAGCGTTGACATCGGTGCTGCTGGCGGTGGAGCGGGCGGCGGGGGTGGTGGCGATGCCGCTGCCAGGTGCAAACACGATTGCGTTCAACGGCGGAGCCGGCATCGCGGTGGAGGGGGATGCCACGGGCAACACGCTGCGGGGAAACGTGATCCACTCCAACGACGGTCTGGAGATCGATCTGCGGTCCGCCGGTGATCCCCCCACGGGAGTGACGGCGAACGACCCCGACGATTCGGACGACGGCCCCAATGGGCTGCTCAACCGACCGCGGATCAGCAGCATCTCGTTCGTCGATGGGTTGGCGACGATCCGCGGGCAGAGTGGGGTGGGCACGGTCGTCGATGTGTACGCGGCTGTGGCGGTCGATGTCCTGCCGGGCGTGAGCGCGGACCCCGCGAGGGTCGGCGGCGCGGTGACGTTCCTGGGCTCAGTGCGCTCACTGGACGGGACGTTCGCGATCGAAGGGCTTGAGCTGGGGCGGGCGTCGTCGCTGACGGCGCTGGCGACCGACAGCGGGGGGAACACGTCCGAGTTCGCGGCGAACTTTGAGATTGGACCGGGGCCCCGTATCGCGGGGGTGACGCCGTCGCAAGGGTCGCGCGAGGGCGGCTCGCTGGTGACGATCGCTGGAGACGGCTTCGGGACCTCAACGGCGGTTGCTGTGTTCGTCGGGGGACGTGAGGCGACGGTGGTTTCCGGGAGCGGGAGCGAGATCCGGATCCGGGCCCCAGGGGGACCGGAGGGGCCGATGCCGGTGGTCGTCGTGAACCCGGATGGGCGCTCGGATGTGCTGTTCGATGCGTTCCGTTACGTGGGGTTGCATCTGGTGCTGCTGCAGCCGGGCTGGAACAACGTGACGTGGGTGGGGCCT
>JAPUIR010000443.1 GCA_027296805.1 Chloroflexota bacterium
GTCCAGCGCCGCCCTCACCCCAGCGCAGCCTCGACCAACTTGTCGTGGAGCAGGCGGCGGATGCCGAGCCGGAGCGGCCTGCGACGGCGCCCCTCTCGGACTTGCTGGTGTCGCGCGGCCCTTCCTCCCTGCCCAGCCGGCCGCCCCGGCTGGCCGAACTGGCGGCGAGCGGAACTTCACTCCCGGAGCAATCGCTGGCCGTGCTGCGCGCGGGCGCAGCGCATGCCGAGCTGTTCGGGACTTTTGAGGATCGCCCCGAGCAGGTGGGCATGACGCGGGCCGTGGCCCAGGCCTTCGAGAGCGATGAGAATCTTGTGGTCGAGGCGGGCACCGGCACGGGTAAATCCCTCGCCTATCTGATCCCGGCCGCCCTCTGGGCGATGCGACACGGGCGTCGGGTGATCGTGAGCACCAACACGATCAATCTTCAGGAGCAGCTCGTGCAGATGGACGCGCCCGCCCTGCGCGAGCTGATCCGGGATTCCTTGGGCGACGAGGTGGCCGACGCGCTGCGGGTGGTCACGCTCAAGGGGCGCCGTAACTATCTCTGCCTGCGGCGCGTCGCTCAGGAGCGGGTCGCGGGGCCCGCATCGGACGCCGAGGCGAGCTTGCTCGGCCGGATCCTGGTCTGGCTGCAAGCGACCGACTCCGGCGACCGCTCGGAGCTCGTGCTCTCCAATGCGGAGGACGCCAACTGGGCGCACTACAGCGCCGAGGGCGAGGACTGCCTCTCGGGGGGCAACTGCCCTTACGTGCGCGACGGCTCCTGTTTCCTCCTGCGGGCCCGCAAGGCCGCGGAAGCAGCCCATGTCGTGATCGTGAATCATGCCCTGCTGCTGAGCGACCTTGCCGCCGGGGGCACGGCTCTGCCCCAGGCCGACACGGTGATCGTGGACGAGGCCCATCACCTCGAAGAGTCCGCGACGTCGCATCTCGGCGCGGCTGTCTCGTTTCGCTCGCTTGCGGAAGTGCTCGACGGCGTGCATCGCGTCAGCGCGCGTGGCAACGACGCGGGGCTGGTGGCGGGCGTCGACATCGCGGCGCGGGACCGGCGCCTCGACGAGGAGACCCGCTCCGATCTGCGGGCGAGCATCGCGCGTCTCCCGGCGCGGATCGATACCGCGCGCGGCGAGACGGAGTCATTCTTCCGCCATCTGCGCCGCTTCACCGACGATCGGGCGGAGGATCGCTTCGGCAACAGCGCCCGCGCCCGCCTCACCAGCGGAACCCGGGCCCAGCCCGAGTGGAGCGAGATCGAAGTCGCCTGGGACGCGGTCTTCGGCCACTTGCGCGGGATCGAAGCGGAGCTGGAGGGGCTGCAGGCGTCGTTGGAGGAGATCACCGCTCGCCTCGAAGGCGACGACGACTGGCAAGGGTTGGTCGCTGAGGCGGCCTCGCTGCGCGAGACGCTGGCCGAGCGGGCCGAGCTCTGCGGCGAACTGCTAACCCAGCACGACCCGCAGTCGATCGTCTGGCTGACGACGCAGCGACGCTCAGAGCTGGCCACGATCAACGCCGCACCGCTGCGAGTGGATGCGCTGTTGCAGGAGCAGTTTTTCTCGCAGAAGCGATCGGTCGTGCTGACGGGAGCGACCCTCGCCACGCAGGGGAATTACGACTACCTGCGCGAGCGTGTGGGTCTGGAAGATGCCGAGGAAGAGCACTTCGGCTCCCCCTTCGACTACCGCCGCGCGGTGCGACTGATCTTGCCGTCGGATATGCCGGAGCCCAACGACGGCGCCTACCCCCAAGCTCTGGCCGACGCCCTGGTCTCGCTGGTGCGCGCGAGCGAGGGCCGTGCGCTGGGGTTGTTTACGGCCGTGCGCGCGCTGCGCCAGGCGGCCGATGCGATTCGCGAGGAGCTGGGACGGGACGGCATCACCGTGATCGCACAGGGGCTCGACGGATCGCCGCGCCGCGTTATGCGCGAGTTGGTCGCCAATCCGCGCGCCGTCGTGTTGGGGGTGGCGTCGCTCTGGGAGGGCGTCGACGTGCCGGGCGAGGCGGTCTCCTTGGTGGTCATCGCGCGCCTCCCCTTCCCGGTCCCCAGCGATCCGATCTACGCCGCCCGCGCCGAACTGTACGAAGACCCCTTCTCGTCCTACGCCCTGCCGCAAGCGATCGTGCGCTTCCGCCAAGGCTTTGGGCGTCTGATCCGGCGGCGGGCGGATCGCGGCGTCGTGGCCGTGCTGGACGGCCGCATCACGAGCCGGCGCTACGGTCGCGCCTTCGTCTACTCGCTGCCGCCCGTCGAGGTGCTGGAGATACCTCTAGGCGAGATCGGCGCGGCCACCACGGAGTGGCTGCAGCGATGAGGGTGGGGCGATGACAGTCTGGCCGCCGACGCTCCGTTCCCGGATCCTCACCCTGCGGGCGGCCAAGTCGGCGGCTGCGGCCTGTTTCGAGGACTGGCTGGCGGAGGCGGAACGGGCAGTGCTCGGTGCGGCCCCCGGCTGTGCCCTCGCCGAACGGATCGACGCGGGGGACGGGGTCTACGAGTTGCGGGTGCCTATCGATGGCGCGCCGATGACGGTCGGGGCGTTGGCGCTCCGCGTCGAGCAACGCGACCTCGTCTGGACCTGGCTGGCGGTGGCGGAGGCGCAGCGCGCTTTCGGGTACGGCGGTGCCACCGTACCGTTGATCGAGCGCCAGGCCGCCAAATCGGGATCGACCTTGGCCCGGGTCCGGGTACCCGCGACGAACGGGGTCGCCCTCTACTTCTGGCTTCGGCTAGGGTATCGGCCGCTGGCCTCTGGCTCCTGGCCCGCGCCGGGAGGCGCGCAGGCCGGAACCTGGATGGTCCGCGAACTTGGGTCGAACCGCTGAAACAGGGACTGGACAACAGAGCTGGAGCAGGCATGGCAATCGAACTGAACGATGAGATCCGGTCCGCGGTCAACAGCGCCTTGCTCAGTGGTCGGCCGATCACCGTCGCGGTCGTGACGCCGGATGGCGCACCCGCGGTGACCTTCCGTGGTAGTACGCAGACTTACGGCAACGACGCCCTCTCGCTCTGGATCCGCAGTCCCGACTCGAGCACCTTCATGCGCTCGATCGCCGCCGAGCCACGCGTCGTTTTGACCTATCAGAACATGGCTGAGCGTTCGTTCTTCATCTTCCACGGGCGCGCGCGCCTGGAGCCGGACGAGGGCGAGCGCAGCACCATCTTTGAAGGCACGCCCCCGCCCGAGCAGGAGCGCGATCCCGAGCGGACCGGCGCGGCTGTGATCGTGGAGCTGGATGCCGTCTTCGGTCGCGGTGGCGGCGAGATGATCCAGATGACGCGCGACTAGCTCAGTCCCCGGGATCGTCCCTCTGTTCCGCGCGCATCCGCTCCCGGGCTTCGACCCGCTGGCGGTAGAGGCGCAGTCGAAACAAGCGCGCGCCGCTCAGGCCAACCCCGACCGCACCGCCCACAAGCGCTACCGCCGTCGCGCTATCGGCGACCGAGAGCACACCGCCCAGCCACAATCCCAGCGAGAATGCGAGCACGATGCCCAGCGTCGGTTTCCACCAGGGCCGTACGACCTGCTCGACGGTTGAGTTGGACTGCGAGTCCGCCCGCGGCGGGGGCGTTGCACTCGCCCGGCGACGACGCCGGCGCTGGCGTGGCATCGCGCTACTTCCGCTTTCGCCGCACGATCTCGCGCGCGCTGAGCCCTTGGTGGCGGACGCGGATCTGTTGCGCGGGTCCGGGTTCGCGGGCTGGGGGCGGCGTCGCCGCTTCGCCGCGGTGCTCCGCCACGCAGCGGGTGCAACCGAACTCCAAGGCGAGGAACTCCTCGTTGAGCCAGACCTCGCCGCAGTCCTTGCCCTCCGTGTCTTGGGTCAAGACCAGGTGGAAGACCTCACCGCAGCCGTTGCAGAGCGCCGCGGCGCCGGGTAGCGCCTCCTCGCCGCAGATGATGCAGGGCCCGGACGTGACGTCCGGCATCGACTGGGTCACTCAGTCCACGCTCTCTGCTGCGGTCCGCTCGCGCCGGGAGTGTAGCCAACGCTCGGCGCTCACGCTGTCTCCGGGGGCGAGCGTGCCGTCCAGCACTTGATCGCGTAGCCGCTCCAGCGTGCGCCCGACCGCCCGGCCTGGCTCGACGCCGATCCGCGCCAGGCTCGCCGCGTCGAGCGGCGACTCGACGTAGCGCCAGGTGTCGAGGAACGCTTCGACGCGGTTGCCGGCCACGCCCGTCCACGACGCGTAGGCGGCGGCGAGAGCGGCCGGCGGAATATCGCGCAGGGAGGCAACGACCCGAGAGGTGCGTACGCCTCGTCGTCCCAGCGCGGACCGCCGCCCGCGCAGGACGACGCCTCCCTCCAGGGCGCGCTGTTCGTTCCGGGTCAGGGCGCAACGCTGGGGCAGTGCCGTGAGGATGTTCCGATCCAGTGTCGAGAGCCCGCTCAGCGCCAAGTACAGCTCAGCCGCCGGCAGCTCCCACTCAGCGGCCGAGCCGGGGTCGTACGTGTGGCGTACGGCTCCGCTCAACTTCCAGCCCGGGAGCCAGCCGCTTGCGAGACGCAAGCGATGGGCGCGCTGCAGCGCGCCCGAGGCCGCGCGATCGCTGACGAGGAGCCGCCAGGCGTCGCCGAAGCGGGAGGCGCTGAGGGAGGTGATGTAGTGCGTGTCGCGTCGCGCGGCCCGGCTGGTTCCCGGCGCGAAGCGCCCATCGATGCGCGCCGCGTAGCGGCAGCCACGCACGAGCCGGGTCGGATCGTCGCGGAACGACCCGTCGTGCAAGATGCGCAGCAGCCCCCGTTCGAGGTCGTGCGCGCCCCCGCACGGATCCAGCAGACGTCCGGCCTCGGGGCCGCCGAGCGCGAACGCCATCGCGTTGATCGTGAAATCTCGCCGCGCCAGATCGTCGTCGATCGAGGCCGCTGCAACGATCGGTAAGGCGCCGGGTCGCGGGTAGCGCTCACGACGGCTGCGGGCCATGTCGATGCGGACCCCACCGAGTTCCAGGCTGGCGGTGCCGAAGATATCGTGCCGGTGGATCTTGGCCCCCGTCCGCCCCGAAACTGCCTCAGCGATCCCGGCCACCCCGCTCGCGAGCTCCTCGCCCCCTGTGGCGCGAATGCCAACGGCCAAATCAGCGCCAACGGCCAGATCGATCTCGCTCAGGATGGCGCGGTCGGGCAGAAGCAGGTCCCGCACCGCGCCGCCCACGACCCAGAGCGGCGTCTCGACCTCTCCGGCGGCGCGCTGGACCGCGAGGAGCAGGTCACGCAGCTCCGGCGAGAGCCGCTCCTGAAGGGCTACCAGAAGGGACGTATGTGTCATAACATGCGTGGCATAAGGCGCGGGGCCGGCCTGATGCGCGACGGGGGAACCCTCTCGACCTAAACTGCGCAGGTGGTTAGGCGGTTAGCCATTTCAAGCGATCCTTCTCGGGGATCCACCCTGCGGGGCTGGGCGCGTCGATGAGCGGCGCGGACCGATCCCGACGCAGCACTCGCCTCGATCTGCTCGCCAAGCGGATCGGATATCGCTTCAAGGACCCGGCCCTGCTGCGCGAGGCCATGATCCACCGTTCCTACCTGAATGAGAACCCCGACGACCCCGTCGAGTCTAATGAACGGCTGGAGTTCCTCGGTGATTCCATCCTCGGCGCGGTCGTCTCGCGTCAGCTCTACGGCGACTACCCGCACGCCGGCGAGGGCTGGCTGACGGAGGTGCGCTCGCTGCTGGTCCGCAACGAGACGCTGGCCCAGCTCGCCCAGGACTACGATCTCGGGCGCTATTTGGTGCTGGGGCGGGGGGTGGAGGCACAGGACGGGCGCAACCGGCCGGCCATCCTCGGGCGTACCTTTGAGGCGGTGATCGGCGCCGTCTATTTGGATGGGGGGCAGCGCAGCGCGCAGCGCTTCATCCTCAAGGCGCTGGCCGGCCACCTGGAGACGATCGGCATCGCGGGGCTGGAGCGCGACGCCAAGAGCGTTTTGCAGCAGGCGTGTCAGGCGCAATGGCGTTCCACGCCCAGCTATCGCACCATCGAGCAGCGGGGTCCCGCGCACGAACGGGAGTTCACGGTGGAGGTCCAGGTGAACGGCGATGCGCTCGCGCTCGGCGAGGGGAAGAGCAAACAGGCGGCAGAGAAGGCGGCGGCGGAAGCGGCGTTGCGTATCCTACCCATCGAAGCGATCTCCTGACTCAGGCACGGCGGAGTAGGACAACGATGCGACTCAAGCGGCTCGAGATGCAGGGCTACAAGTCGTTCGCGACCAAGACGGTGTTCGACTTCGATGCCGGCATCACCGCCATCGTCGGTCCCAACGGCTCCGGCAAGTCCAACATCATGGACGCCTTGCGCTGGGTGATGGGCGAGACCGCCAACAAGCAAATGCGTGCCAAACGGCTCGAAGACGTCATTTTCTCCGGATCCGAGAGCCGCGCTCCGGCCGGGCTGGCCGAGGTCACGCTTACCCTCGATAACTCCGAGCAGTGGCTCCCGATCGATTTCGCCGAGGTCGCCGTTACCCGCCGGGTTCACCGCGACGGCGAGTCCGAATTCCTGATCAACGGCAGCAAGGTTCGCTTGCGCGACATCCAGGAGCTCTTTACCTCCAGTGGACTGGGCCAGGAATCCTATGCCTTGATGGGCCAGGGCCTGGTGGAGGAAGTGCTGCGGCTGAAGCCCGAGGAGCGCCGCGGCCTGATCGAGGAGGTGGCCGATGTTCGCCGTCATCGCGTCAAGATGCTGGACGCGCGCCGCAAGCGCGAACAATCGCACGAGAACCTGGAGCGGGCTCGGCTCTTGGTCGAGGAGATCGAGCCGCGCATGCGCACCCTCGAGCGTCAGGCCAAGCGAGCCCTGCAACACGCGGAATTGAGCGCCGAGCTGCAGGCGGCCCTGCGGCGCTTCTATCGCAGCGAAGGCCTGCGTTTGCAGAGCGATCTCGCCGGCCGCCGCGTCCTCCACGACCAGCGCCGCTCGGAGCAGTCCGGCGCCAGCCGGGGGCTGGAGGAGGCCGAGGGGTCGCTTGCGCGCTGGGACACGGAGATCAAGGCCGCTCGCGAAGCGCTCGAGGAAGTCAGCAGCGAGCAGCGTGAGCGCGCCGCCCGCGTGCGGGAACTGGAGCACGAACAAGAGTTGGAGCGCCAGCGCGAAGCCATGCTGCGAGAGGGTGCGGAACAACTGCATGCCGACTTGGATGCGCTGAGTACGGAAGCCGACCCGGACGACGACGCGGAAGGCGCCGCTCAGGCCGAGTCGATGGAGGCTGGGGCCGCCCGCGCCCGCGCGACGCAGACCGAGGCGGAAACGGTCCTGCAAGCTGCCGAATCAGCGCTGGCGGCGCTGCGCGAGCGCGCGCTCGAGATTGACCAGCGCGAGCGGGCGCTCGCCACGCTCGACAAGGAGGCCAGCCAGGCGGGCGACCGCCTCGCCCAGGAACGTGAACAGCTTCAGGCTCGCGAAGGACAGCGCGCGGCCATGCTCCTGGCCGACCGCGAGGCGCTGATGCAGGCGGAGGAGCTGGCCGACGCTGCCCTCCAGCGCGCCGCGCAGGCCGGAAGCGAGGCTCAGAGCGCGCGGGAGTCCCGTCAAGAACTGTCGAACCGCTTCTATTCCGCCAGCGCCTATCTCCGGGGGCTGGAGAGTTCGCGGGCGGACCGCGAACGCCGCCTCACGCGGGCTCGTGACCGGCTGCAGATGCTGCAAGAGCTTCAGGCCGAGAGCGAGGGCATCCACCAGGGCTTGCGGGCCTTGTTCGGGAGCCGCGGCGTCCCGCGCGAAGGGGAGGATACCGGCATCCCCGGCGTGGTTGGGGTCATGCGCCGTCTGGTGCGCGCGCCCAAGGGGCTCGAGCACGCGATCGAAGCCGCCTTGGAGGGTTACATCGATGCGGTGGTGTACGAAAGCGTGGACGAGGCCTTGCAGACGATGCAGGTCCTCCTGACTGAGCGCGCCGGACGCATCGTGGCCCTCCCTCTCGACACCATCAAGCACCGCCCGCCGCTGGCCATTCAAGCGGAGCGCGGCCTAATCGGCGTCGCTTCCTCGCTGGTCAAGTGCGATGACCGGCTGCGTGAGCTGGTCGATACTCTGCTCGGGCGCACGATCGTGGTGGAGGACCAGGCCGCCGCGCGCACGATGTTGCGCCGCGGGCTGGGCGCCGTGGTGACG
>JAPUIR010000444.1 GCA_027296805.1 Chloroflexota bacterium
CGGGAACGATCTGCTGCTGGGAACGGCAGGGGATGACTCCATCCTGGGGAAGCAGGGCTCCGATTGCATCTTGGGAGGAGGCGGCGCCGACGTCTTGAGAGCAGGCGGCGGCAATGACGTGGTGTTGGGGGGCGAGGGTAACGATCTGATTCGCGGCGGAGCCGGCAACGATGTGTTGTTGGGGCAGGGGGGCGACGACGCGCTGCTCGGCGACGCGGGGTCGGCGGACGTGTGCACGGGGGGCGGGCAGGCTGGGGATACGTTCGATGCGTCGTGCGAGACGATAAATCCGTAGGCAGGTGCGCTAGTCCGTTCGGAAGCTGGCGGTAGACTTCGTGCGAGCGCTCGCCGGAGCGGGTGTCGATAGAGTTCTCTGAAGGCACGCATGTCCCGGTTTGATTGGCCCCAATCCAGCCCCGATTACGGGGTGGCGGTGTTTCGGGACGTGATGGTTCCGATGCGCGACGGCACCCTGCTGGCGGCCGATGTGTACCGGCCGACGAGCGGGGGCGAGGTGGTGCCGGGGCCGTTTCCATCGATCCTGATCCGGTCGCCCTACAACAAGAACTCGAACCTGGCCGCCAATGGTCCGGAGTTCTGGGCGCGCCGGGGCTACGTACAGGTGGTGCAAGATGTACGGGGGCGCTTCAACTCGGAGGGGGAGTTCTATCTGCTGCGGGACGAGGGGCCGGACGGCTACGACACGATCGAGTGGATCGCGGAGCAGCCGTGGTCGGACGGGATGGTGGGGACGATGGGGACGTCGTACCTGGCCTGGGTGCAGAGCGCGGCGGCCTGCCACGACCCGCCGCACCTGAAGGCGATGTGGGTCAATCAGGGGGCGTTCAACGGGCTGACGTCGTCGCTGCGGCAGGGCGGCGCGATCGAACTGCGCTGGTTGTCGTGGGCGTTCTGGGGCGGCGCGGTGAGCCAGGGGGCGCTTCGGGACCCGGCGATCGGTGCGGCGATGGACGAGGCGGCGACGCAATTCCGCGAGTGGCTGCTACGGCTGCCCTGGCGGCCGGGCGAGACGCCGCTTTCGATGATTCCAAACTACGAGCGCTGGGCGTTGGATCTCTACACGCAGGGGTTGGAGGGGGACGAGCTGTGGCAGTCGACGGGGCTGAACTTCGAGCGGCATGCGGAGGCGCACGCCGATGTGCCCACGATGTACAGCGGCGGTTGGTACGACTCGTACACGCGGGCGACGACTGAATCGTTCGCGCATTTCGCGAAGCACAAGACGTCGAGGCAGCATCTGCTGATGGGTCCGTGGACACACGGCGATGTGCCGCTGAGTGTGACGTTCGCGGGGGACATCGATTCGGGGGAGGGGAGTCCGGTCGACGGGAACCTGGCGCCCAGCTTGCCGCACCTGCAACTACGTTTCTTCGACCGCTATCTGAAGGGGACGTCGAACGGCCTGGATGCGGTGGGGGCGGTGCAACGGTTCTTGATGGGCGGGGGAAGTGGTCGGCGGCTGCCGTCCGGGCGGCTGGATCATGGCGGGGAGTGGTTGGAGGAGGCGAGCTGGCCGCCGACGGCGCGGGAGGTGTCATACCACCTGCACGGTGATGGCTCGCTGCTGCGCGACGCGCCGGCGGAGGAGGCGTCCAGTTCCGCGTACGAGTTCGACCCGGCGTCCCCGGTGCCGACGATCAGCGCAAACATCTCGTCGCTCAACGATTTGGCGCCGCCGCAGGACGACCTTGCGTCCGCGTTGCCGTCCAGTTCGCGGCGGCGCAACATCGTGCAGCAGGGCGGGTCGGACCAGCGCACGCGCGCCGATGTGTTCGGGGCGAGCGAGCCCTATGAGCCGCTGGCATCGCGAGCGGACGTGTTGGTGTTTGAGACAGAGCCACTGGCGGACGACGCGGTAGTGGCGGGGCCGGTGACGGTGACGCTGTGGGTGTCGACGTCGGCGGTGGACACGGACTTCACGGCGAAGCTGATCGACGTGTATCCGGCGTCGGAGGATTATCCAGAGGGGTACGCGCTCAACCTGTCGGACAGCATCAAGCGGCTGCGCTTCCGCGGGGGCTACGCGGAGGAGAAGTTCGTGGCGCCGGACGAGGTGGTGGGGGTGACGATCGAGCTGTACCCGGTGTCGAACCGGTTCGTGGCGGGGCACCGAATCCGGCTGGACGTGAGCAGCAGCAACTTCCCGCGTTTCGACGTGAATCCAAACACGGGGGAGCCGCTGGGGCGGCAGACGCGGACGGTGGTGGCACGCAACACGGTGTATCACGAGGCGTCGCATGCGAGCCGGATCGACCTGCCCTTCGTCGCGGGATAGGCTCAGCGCCGGGCGCCGACAGTTGGATACGAGCGACGCATGGATACGACCAAGCAGGACTACCCGGATGACCGTCGCTACACGGCGGAGGGAGTGTGGGCGCTACTCGATGGCGAAGAGGCGACGATCGGGCTCAGTGCGTTCGCGCAGGACGCGATGGGCGAGATTGTCTACGTCGAGCTGCCAGCGGTGGGGTCGACGATGAAGCAG
>JAPUIR010000445.1 GCA_027296805.1 Chloroflexota bacterium
GAGGTCTACCCGCTGGCGCGGCTCGGGCTCTTCGCGGAGGCCAAGGGCTCCACCATCGGGTCGAAGGCCAGCGTCTGGGACGTCTCCGGCGGCCTCTCGGTGCACTTGACGCGGAACTTCTCGCTGATGGGCCGCTATCGCCTGTCGGACTACGACGTGGAGTTCTCCGACTCCGAGATCGATCTCAAGGTCGGCGGTCTGTTCTTCGGGGGGACGGTCCGCTTCTAGCGCCTCCTGGCGCACGTTGGACACGTTCTCGACGATCGCCAGCGCGCGGTCTCTGTGGATCGGGGCCGCCGCGAACCACGTCGAGATCGATCACCAGGTCGAAGCGCGCAGGCATCGCGATCTTCGCCTTCGTGAGAGCGAGGTTCCGGTGGTTCACGACCACGCAGCGATTGGCGAGGTCGCCGCGGGTGAAGGGTCGGGAGAGGGCGGAGCGCAAGCCCCAGCCGAAGTACCAGGGCCGCTCGGTCTGCTGCGGGACGTTCTTCACGTGCACGGCGCAGCCGTCCGGCAGGTGGCGGGTCGCGTCGTCGATCGCCTGGCGCACCCGGGATACGACCCCGCTGGCGGCATCGTAGGAGCGCGAGAGGGCGCGGGTCGGGGGCACGAAGGCCAGCGCGCAGACGACGAGAAGGGCGGCCGCGAATGCGCGCTGGCGCGCCAGGGAGATGCGTTCCGTCACGCCGGCCAGCAGCACACAGCCGAGCAGCGCGAGGCCGATGACCGCCATGCCGTGGTGGCGGGTCGTGAAGTAGGTGCCGTGCAGGAGTCCGGTGGCGCCCAGATACCAGATGGGTCCGACGAAGAGCAGCAACCGGGCGTAGCGTCGCCGATCCCGTCGGAGCATCACGAAGGCGCTGGCGCCGCCGACGAAGAGAAGACACAGCGCCCCGACGAGTCGGGGCGCGGGCAGCGCCAGCTGCGACGGTGCGATCAGGGACTTGAAGAACCAGCCGTGGAAGCGCAGCAACGCGTCGATCGAAGTGAAGTGCGTCTCACCGACGTCGCCCCCCTTGAAATTTCCGAACGCGACGAAGCGGAGGCTGAAGTATCCCGTGAGCAGCAGCAGCGTCGGTCCGTGGGCTGCGAGCGCCCGGCGTCGTCCCTCACGGGTGCGCGGGTCGGCGTACCCGTACACGACGTCGTAGCCGACCGCGACGGCGGCGACGAGGAACGCCGACTCTTTCGAGAGCAGCGCCAGGGCGTAGAAGGCATAGAAGGGTAGGGGCGACGCACCGCTTGAGCGGAACCGCACGAAGGCGTGGAGCGCGGCGACGCCGAACAGCGCGGCGAGCGCCTCGTCGCGTGCGGTGATGAACGGGACGATCTCCGCGAAGGTGGGGTGCATCGCTGTGCCAGCGGCCGCGAGCAGGGCGAAGTGACGTCTCCCAGGCAGCAGCGCTTCCGCCAGCAGGAACACGGCGATGACGAGCCCCGAGAACACGAGCGTCGAGGTGAGGTGGTAGCCGAAAGGGTCCGTGCCCGAGACGAGCTGGTTCGCCTTTAGCAGCCAGATCTTGACCGGCCGCAGGTAGCCGTGTCCGAGCGCCGCGTCGAATCCCGCGTCCTGCCAGACCAGACCCGCCTCGTTGTCGTAGAGCCGCTCGAAGAAGTAGCGTGGCGGCTGGTCGTGAATCGAGACCAGGAAATCGAAGTCGTCACCGACGAAGTAGTCGTCGAGGTTCTGCCCGTAGAGCGCGAACGGGATGCAGAACAGCAGGGCGATGCAAGCTGCGCGCGCAGCGCGACCTTCCATGGGCGAAAGCTAGGTCAAGCCCGGGTCTGCGGCCGACTGCCAGCGAGCTGCGAGTCTCGAGTCGATCTCGGAGCGGGAGTTCAGTTGCGGGTGGGCTTCGCGCCGACGGACCCCGGACGAACGGTCGGCGCCGTGGCCAGCTCCATGACGGAGCTCGCGATTGGCCTTGGCAGCTGCATCTCGGTGCGGCCGTTGAAGTAGGCACCGCGCTCGACCACCAGCGAAGGAGCCTTTACATCCCCGTGCAATCTCGCGCTGTCGTGGAGCACGACGTCGCGGGTCGCCGACACGTTGCCCACCACGCTGCCACGAATCACCACCTGGCGCGCACGGATCGGACCCTGCACCGTGCCGGCCTCTCCGATGGTGACGAGGTCTCGGCAGTCGATGGAGCCGCGAAAGTCGCCGTGTATCAGCAGCGGACCGTCGAGGCGGAGCGCCCCTTCGACCTCGCAGTCCAGCTCGATGCGGGAGGGGGCCTGACGTGCCTCCGCCTGCGGCGAGCCGGATTCATCCGCGGGCTGCGGACGATTCAACTCGGCCTGGATCTCCAATGAGCGTCGCAGCCAACCGCCGCGTCGATCTGCCATCGGCCTCTCCCCTTGCGCGGTACCGGCTTGCGGCGCCGGCCTGCGTGTCCATGCGTGGGCATCGGCCGGGGGGCGGTTGGGCTTGAGCGGCCTGGGGGCTGTTATGAGCTTCCCGGCTGCGGCGAATCGAAGGCGAGCCGTGGCGGCTGCTCTACGCCTTCGTCGCGCAGCCGCAGCGCCAGGTCGAGTCGGGCGGCGGCCTGGATCAGTCCCAGGTGGCTGAAGCCCTGGGGCGTGTTGCCGAGCGGGGCTCCGGTCCGCGTGTCGACCTCCTCCGCGAGCAGCCCCAGATGGTTTGCCGCGGAGACGTGGTTCTGGAACACCTCGATCGCGTCGTCGAGGCGGCCGCAGAGGGCCAGCGCCTCGGCCAGCCAGAAGCCACACAGCACGAAGCCGCCCTCGTCCCCATCGATGCCGTCCGGGGTGCGGTAGCGGCGCATGAAGCGGCCGTCGCGCAGCTCGGAGATCACCCGGTCGACGGTGTTTCTGATGCGCGGGTCGGAGGGAGGCAGGAAGTCGTAGATGGGAAGCAGCAGCAGGCTTGCGTCCATCCGGGACCCGCCGTAGGTGCCCACGAAGGTGCCGGCCTCGCGGTCGAAGCCCCGCTCCAGGATTTCGGCGTGGATGCGATCGCGGGCCTGGCGCCAGGTCGGCTCGTAGCGATCGCCCCCGAACAGCGGTGCGATCGCCAGCGCCCGGTCCAGCGCGACCCAGATCATCAGCTTCGAGTGCACGTTGTGGGCGGGCTCCGCGCGAGGCTCCCAGATGCCGTGGTCCGGCTCGGCGGCGTATTCGATCGCCCGGTTCACGAGCTTGCGGATCTGACGCCAGAATCGCAGACCCAGCCGACCGCCACTCTGCTCGTGCAGCGAGGCGGCATCGAGCAGGGGGCCCACGATGTCACGCTGGGTCTGCCAGCGGGCAGCGTTGCCAATCCGCACCGGCCGCGCACCGCGGTGGCCTGCGAGGTGGTCGAGCATCACCTCGTTGGGCACATCGGCGCCGTCGATCGCCACCATGATGTCGAGGCTTCCGCGCTTCTCCAGGATGTCCCGCACGAAGTGGAAGAAGCCGCGGGCCTCCTCCGGATACCCGATCTGATTCATCGCGCGGATCGTCATCGCGCTGTCCCGCGTCCAGGAGTAGCGGTAGTCCCAGTTGCGGGAACCGTCCGCGCTGACCGGCAGACTCGTGGTGGGCGCGGCCACGATCGCGCCGGTGGGTGCGTACTGCAACAGCTTGAGCACCAGCGCCGAGCGCATCACGTCGTGCCGCCAGGGTCCGTCGTAGCTCATGCTCGACGCCCAGGCGC
>JAPUIR010000446.1 GCA_027296805.1 Chloroflexota bacterium
CGGTGAGGGTCAGTGGCCAGTGGACGAGCAGGGCGATGGTAAACGCCGCAGAGCCCTTCAATACCTGGGACACGCCCTTGCTCAATAACGCGATGTAACCGCGTTGCAGCTCCGCGGCGTCACGGATGATCCTGGCCACGAACTCCGACGGCCCGCGGGTGATCACCTTGGTCAGGGGCAGGTGCAGCACATGATGAAAGACCTGCAGCCGGATCCTGGCGACCGTCACCGTGGCCAGGGTCTGAGAGAGGTACTGGTGCATGAAGTTGGCCGCGCCCCCCAAGACGGTCAGCACCGCGATCCAGCTGATGATGAACAGGATCCCCGCAAACCGCTCCTGCGGAAGCAGAGCAATAAAACCGGCGGGGACGGAGATCCAGTGCCCCTGCTCGTTGAAGCTGGTGGCAAGTTCGACCAAAGAGGTGCCACCAAGGATCAGCGCGAGCATCGGCGCCAGGCTCAGCAGCCCCACCCCGAGTCCGCAGGCGGAGATGAGGGCAAACAGGATCGCCCACGCCACGGTCACGCGGCGGCGAAGCATCAGTTTCGTGAATGTCCAGAAGGCCGACATCGATCAAAAGTGCAGCACGTTCGTCCCCGGGGAAGAGGTCAGTTTAGCCTTACTCGTACAACAACGCCAAATCCCTCCAAAACGTCGGATAACTCTTTGCCACGCACGAGGGATTCTTAATGGAAATACACGGCCGGGTCAGCCCCAGGACCCCGAACGCCATGGCCATCCGATGATCGTTGTAGGTCTCGATCACAACCGGCTCCTCGTGGCGGGTGGCGGGGTCGATCCTGATCGAATCGTCGGTGGTCTCAACGGTGCAGCCTATTCTTTGCAATTCGTTTTCCAGGGCCGCAATCCGATCCGTCTCCTTGGTCCGGAGCGTCTGAAGCCCCGAGATCGTGCTTGGTGAATCCGCCGTCGAGGCGATTGCCGAGAGTGCCATGGCGGCGTCGGGCATCTGCGACATGTTGACCTCAATTCCCCTAAGCGGTTTGCACCACCGGATGGCGACCTCCGCGTGCCCGTCACGCAGCGCGCCCGTCTTCTCCAGGATGTGAAGGAAGCCCACGTCGCTCTGTGGGGACGCCGGCGGCAGTCCGCCGATCGCGGCGCGTGATCTGTCGGAGATGGCAGCGGCGGCGAGCCAGTACACCGCGCTGCTCGCATCCGGCTCGATCTCATAGTCCTGAGGGTCGATCGAGCCGGTGTAGACGAACGTCGAGCGCCGCCCGTCAGGGTGGTTCGCATCGTGGAGGCGCACCCGCCATTGCTCCAAGACGTGCGCGGTCAGCTGCACATAGGAAGCGCTGGTGGTCGACGACCCGAACCAGAGCTTCAGCGGCTTGGTGAGACAGGGTGCGATCAGCATGATCGCCGAAACGAATTGGCTGGAGTGCGTCCGTCCGATCGTCAATTCGCCGCCCGTAAATGACGTGCCTGGTGAGACGCGAACCGGCAACCGGTCTTGGGCTTCGACGTAGTCGATCGTTCCGCCCAGCGCTCGCAAGAGCTCCACTCCTTCGGCGACGGGGCGCTGCCGCATCCGCGCGCTTCCGTCGACGGTGACCGGTTCTGCGGCCAGACAGGAGGCGGCGATCATGAAGCGGGTGGGCGCTGCACCCTCACCGAGATTGATCGCACCGCCGCGGGGAAACCGCCCCCCCACGCCCTCAAAAAGGACGTCAGGACCCGCCAAACGGGCGTCCGCACCAAGCGTGCACAACGCCTCCAGGAGCCTGTCCGTGTCGTCGGCGTGAAGCGGACGGACGATTCGTGACCGCCCCTTGGCCAGTGCGGCCAGGACGTACGCCCGGCAGGTGATACTCTTGGAGCCCGGGGGGGTGATCGTGACGTCGAAAGGCTTTTGGAGCGGCTGGATGGGAAGGGGATCGGGCAGACGATCCAACGGCAGTGTGAGATCAACCACGGTTGGATCCTAGCTCTTGTTCTGTCAGCTGCTTGGCGTCCTTGCCTGCGCAGCTGAGCCTTCGCGGCTTCGCCGCTCGGGATACCCGGCATCCTGCCGGGGTTGGCCGCCGCTTGGCGTCCTGCCGGGCGCGGCTGGGGCGACGCCGCGTCGAATGCCCTCCGTCGGTTGGTCGCTGCGTTGCTATTCCTTGCGGAACACGGCAACCACGTCCTCTAACGGGATGACGAAAAGCCGGTTGTCCCCTTCGAAATCGACTGGTATGCCGTTCTTGGGGTTGAAGAGCACGCGATCGTATTGTTTGATCGGATAGTCGTCGTCGTGATCCACCTGGGCGCTGACCGCCACCACCCGGCCGGTGAGCGTCGGGATCTCGATCTTGTCGGGCAGGTGGATGCCGACCCTGGTTATCTTCTTGTCCTCATCCTTGCGGAGGAGGATGCGTTTACCGATCGGCTCCACGGTCTCAAGCGATTTGGTTGTCGGCTTGGCCTTTGCCATTGCGCTTCGTAATGATAGTACCGCGCGCCCCGGCGCCGCGGGCGCCTCTACTTCTTGGCGATCGAGTCCTCGCGGCTGAGCATGGTGTCAAGCATCGTCCCGATAAGGGCGGTGGTCTCGGAGGATTGGGACGACCCGTTGGACTGGCCGGCGACCATGACCCGCGGCGTGATGTTGATCCCCGCCTCACCGACGATCTTCAGAAGCTCCAGAAGGGCGGCGTTGGCTGGCCCGATCTGTGCCGCGACCACTCGGTAGGCCTCGGCCTGAGCCTCGGCCTTGATTCGGATCGCCTCCGCCTCGGCAACGGCCTCGATGATGCGACGCTGCTTCTGCTGCTCGGCGATCTGCACCTCGTACGTCGCCGTTGCCAGACGCCGCTCCTCCTCGGCTTCCTGCTCGGTGCGGGTCAGCGCCTTCTTCTGCTCGGCGGCGAGCTGCTGCTGCTGGAAGGTCTTCACCTCCTGGTCGGCGATCTGCCGATCGGTCTGTGT
>JAPUIR010000447.1 GCA_027296805.1 Chloroflexota bacterium
ATCACTGCCCCGTCATCGAGCATGGGCTTCACGAGCGGGCCCTGCATCTCGACGGGGCCGCGCATGAAGTCACACCAGCACATGAAAGCGTAAGGAAGTAGGCCCACCATGACCGAGACGACCCTGCACATCCCGGCGATCCATTGCGGCGGCTGCATCGGCAGCATCCAGCGGATCGTGGAGCGCCAAGGCGCGGTGCTGAAGGCTGGCGACCCCAACACCAAGGACGTCACCATCAGCTACGACGAGTCCACCCTCGCGCGTGACCAGATCATCGAGGCGCTCACCGCCGGCGACTTCGCGCCCGCCGACTCCTAGTCCCCGGCTCTTGGCGCGACCCCAGTTTCATGACTCGAGGCCTCCGCGTGTCCGACACAACCGCAGCCCCCCCCTCCGCGATGGAGCACGAGACTTTGCCGATCGTTGGCATGTTCTGCGCCTCCTGCGTGCGCCGCATTGAGAGCGTCGTGGGGCGCGTCGACGGCGTCACAGAAGTCACCGTCAACTTGGCCAGCGAGCGGGCGAGCATCAACTACGATCCCACGCTCGCCGACGTCGAGGACCTGGTCGCCGCCGTGGAGCGAGCAGGCTACGACGTGCGCGTCGCCGACGAGGCGGATGAGGACTGGGAAGAACACGAGCGAGCGCGGGAACGTCGGCGCCTGCTTCAGCTTTCCTCCGTCGCTCTCGCCTTCGGCTGGTCGATCTTCCTGGCAATGCAGATTAACCGCTGGGCTGATCTGGCCTGGGACAAAGACGCCCTCTTCATCGCTCTCTTTCTGGTCGTGACGCCCCTTCTCGTTGTGACTGGTCAGCCGATCTTCCGAGCCGCGCTGCGGGTCGCCCGACACGGCGCCACCGACATGAACACGCTGATCAGCCTTGGGGTGACGGCGGCCTTCGCCTATAGCGTCGCCGCCACCTTTGCTTCGGATGCGTTCGCCGATGCCGGCCTCAAGCGAGAGGTCTTCTACGAGACGGCCCTCATCATCGTCGGCTTCGTCACGCTCGGTCGCTATCTGGAGGCGCGCGCCAAAGGCCGCACCTCGTCCGCTATCAAGCGCCTGCTCGACCTTCGCCCCAAGACCGCCCACGTCATCCGCGCCGGAGAAGAGGTGGAGCTCGCCGCCGCGCGTCTCGTCGTCGACGACGAGATCATTGTTCGTCCCGGCGAAAGCATCCCCGTCGACGGCGTGGTCGCCGAGGGCTGGTCGGCGGTCGACGAGTCGATGCTCACCGGCGAGAGTCTGCCCGTCGAGAAGAGCCCGGGCGACGCGGTCTTCGGCGCCACGACCAACGGCACCGGCATGCTGCGCTTCCGCGCGACCGAGGTCGGCTCCGACACGGTCCTCGCGCGCATCATCGCCGTCGTGGAGGCGGCCCAGGGCTCGAAAGCGCCCGTGCAGCGCCTCGCTGACCGCGTCGCCTCCATCTTCGTGCCGCTGGTCATCGCGCTCGCGGTCGGCACATTCGCTCTCTGGTGGGCGATCGGCCCCACACCGGCGCTGACGTTCGCCATTCTCAATGCTGTCGCGATTCTGGTCGTCGCCTGCCCCTGCGCGCTCGGATTGGCCACACCCACGGCGATCATGGTGGGCGCCGGCAAAGCCGCGGAGCACGGCATCCTCTTCCGCTCAGCGGACGCTTTGGAACGGGCGCACGCCATCACCACCGTGGTCTTCGACAAGACCGGCACCCTCACCCTGGGCCGGCCCGCCCTGACCGACATCGAGCCACTCCCGCCCTGGGACCGAAATGGGCTGCTGCGCCTCGCCGCCTCGGTCGAGCATGGCTCTGAGCACGCACTGGCCAAGGCGATCGGTGGCGCGGCCCAAGAGGCCAGCCTCGATCTGGCGCAGACCGAGGGTTTCGAGGGGCTGCCCGGCCGTGGTGCCCGTGGCCGTGTCGAAGGCAAGACCGTCGCGATCGGGAACCGCAAGCTCATGGCCGAGCAACAGGTCTCGATCGACGGCCTCCAGCCCCGCATCGACGCGCTCGCGGATGCTGGCAAGACGGCGGTCTATGTCGCTGTCGATGGCGACCTCGCCGGGCTGATCGCCGTGGCCGACACCGTGAAACCCACAGCCCGCCAAGCCGTCGCACAGCTTCGCGAGCGGGGCATCCGCACGGTGATGTTGACCGGCGACCAACAGGCCACGGCGGTGGCGGTCGCACGTGAGTTGGGCATCGATGAGGTGATCGCCGAGATCCTCCCGGAGGAGAAGGCGGCCCGCGTCGAACAGCTCCAAGGCAACGGCACGACCGTGGCCATGGTCGGTGACGGCATCAACGACGCCCCGGCCCTGGCGCAAGCCGACATCGGAATCGCGATGGCGGGCGGCACCGACGTCGCTATCGAAGCCGCGCAAGTCACGCTGATGCGGGACGACCCGCGGGGTGTGGTGCAGGCCATCGCGCTCAGTCAAGCGACGATGCGCACCATCCGCCAGAACCTCGTCTGGGCCTTCGGCTACAACTTGCTTCTGATCCCGATCGCGGCTGGAGTCTTCTATCCCATCTTCCAGGCGATCGGTCCCGTGCCAGATGGCTTGGGCTGGCTCTTCGGCGACGCGGGCTTCTTCGAGCCGATCGTCGCCGCCTTCGCCATGATGTTGTCGAGCCTGAGCGTGATGGCGAACTCCCTCCGTCTCAACCGCTTCCAGCTTCGCGACTCATCGGATCCGCCCGGTAGCGGCGCCGTCGATCGAGGCGAGCAGCTCACCACCCCCGCACAGGTTTAACCACACCGTTCAGGGCGCCGTGCCCCAACGATCGACGTAAGTCACTTCCCGCCAGGGCAGGCGCTGAACCGGACCGAAGTGACCCTTGGGGTAGCCGAACGGCAGCAGCGCACACGGCTCGACATCGTCGGGAATGTCCAGCAGATCGCGGAACGCCTGCTCTCGCAGCTTGAACATCGTCACCAGGACCCCACCCACGCCGTGCGCCCGCGCGGCCAGCAGCATGTTCTGCACCGACGGATAGATTGACGCATAGAGGCTGGCGGTGCTCGTGGCGATGGGGGGATCCAGCGTGCGGCGGCAGACCATGATCAGGAGCGGCGCTTCGCCCAACGGTGTTGGCGGTCCTAGCTTGGCCGGTGGCTGAGCGGGATAGGCACCGGCCCGCTCGACCCGGATCTCTTCCGCCAGCGCACCGACAGCGGCCTTCACCTCCGGATCGCGGAACACGATGAACTGCCACGGCTGGCCGTTTCCTCCCGACGGCGCCAGCGTGCCCGCCTCCAGGATCGCCTCCACGATCGGCTCCGGGATCGGATCGGGCCGGTAGCGGCGGATCGATAGCAGCGTTCGCA
>JAPUIR010000448.1 GCA_027296805.1 Chloroflexota bacterium
ATGCGGCCCGGCCAACGTCGTGCCGGCCGCGATCTCCCGCCCGCGCAGCACCGCGAAGGCGGCCCGCATCCCCTCCGCCACGGCTTCGCGCGAGGCGTCGTCCGGCAGGCCCGACTCGCCCAGCGCTGGGAGGTAGCGCAATTCCAGCCCGTCGACATGTGCTGGGTCGGAAGCGGCCACGTGGCGGTGATGCGTCGCCGCCGCCGACGCCAACTCCCGCACCGCCGCGGAACGAGCGGCGATGATCATCGCACCCCCCTCCACGACCACGTCATCCCACTGCACCAACTCCGACGCCGTCGCCTGACCCTCCCCAATCCGCTTCAGCAGCGCATTGCGCTGGGTCAAGCCCTTGTCATAACGAGAGAAGGTACGCGCGTACTCCCGGTCGGACTGGGCGATCATCATGTCCAAGTACCGCCGCCGTCCGCGCGGCGAGCCGCTGATAATCTCGATGTCGAGCGTCGTGAAAAGCACCGCCCCGATCAGCCCGATCACCTCGGAAGCGCGCCTCGGGATCCCGTTCGCCCGCAGCCGCTTCGACGTCAGCGGCGCACCGGACTTGGCCGGCACGACGGAGCCATCGGGGGTCGTACGCGCGACGATCGCCAGCTCCACGCTGACTGGCCCGTCCAAGCGCTGCGCGGTCCCCGCCACCCGCGCGATCGGCGGCATCGGCGCGTCCCACGCGATCACCTCACCCTCGCTCGACGCGCGCATAGAGCGAGTCGTGGCCAGGGCGTAGATCGCCTCCAGCAGGTTCGATTTCCCCGCTCCGTTATCGCCCACCACGAGGGTCAGCCCCGGCTCCAGCACCAGCGACAAGTGCTCGTACGATCGGAAGTGGTCAAGGGTCAGTTCGCGCAGATACACCGGTGTTTGCCTCGGGACAGTGTAAGGGCGAGCTGCCTGGCTCCTGACGCTCACGGGCCCTAGATCCGATAGTCCTCCTTCGTGGCCGCCCCGCCGAACCAGCCCGCCGCCATGTCCGTGATCGCCTGGCCGATGCTGATCGACGCCGTCGCTCCCGGCGAAGGCGCGTTGAGCACGTGAATCATCCGCTCGTCCTCGACCAGCCGGAAATCGTCGGCCAACGACCCATCACGCTCCAGCGCCTGCGCCCGCACCCCCGACCCCGCTCGCACCAAGTCCGATGCCTGCACCTCCGGCACCAGCGCTTGCAGCGCCCGCGTGAAGGCGCGCTTGCTGGCCGAGCGATAGATCTCCCCCAAGCCAACCCGCCAGTAGCGCGAGGCAAGACGCAGAAAGCCCGGGTAGCGCACCGTCTCCACCGTGTCGCGCCAACTCACGTCGCGCCAGCGATAGCCTTCGCGTCGCAGTGCTAGGACCGCGTTGGGCCCGGCCTCCACCCTGCCGTCGACCCGCCGTGTGAAGTGCACCCCCAGGAAAGGGAACGCGGGATCGGGCACGGGGTAGATCAGATTCACGACCAACCTTCGCGCTGCCGGCTTCAGTTCGTAGTACTCGCCCCGAAAGGGCACGATCTGCACCGACGGCGTCGACCCCGCCAAACGGGCGATCCGATCCGCGAACAGCCCCCCGCAGTTCACGACCTGCCCCACGCTGATCGTCTCCTCACCCATCTCCACCCGCACCCCGTCCGCCACCGCCCGCAGCCCGGTCACCTCGACGCCGAAACGCACCTCGCCGCCTTGCCCCTCCGTCAGCTCCCGGAACCGCTCCGCCACCCCCACGAAGTCCACGATCCCGGTACTGGGCACATGCAGCGCCCGCACGCCCGTCGCGTGCGGCTCCCGTTCGCGCAGCGCGCCCGGTCCCAGCGCCTCGATGCCGGGCACGCCGTTCGCCTTCCCCCGCCGTTCCAAGTCCTCCAGCGCCGCAACCTGCGATTCACGCGTTGCAACGACGACCTTGCCGCAACGCTCGTGCGCGATTCCGTGCGCCTGCGCGAAGCCCACCATCTGCTCCGCCCCGCGCACCGCCATCACCGCCTTGCGCGAGCCCGGCCGGTAATACAGCCCGGAATGAATGACCCCGCTGTTGTGCCCGGTCTGATGCCGCGCGACGCCGGCCTCCTTCTCGATCACCAGCACCGAGAGCCCGTCGTAGCGCGACGTCATCTCCATCGCCGTGGCGAGTCCCAGGATGCCACCACCGATGATCCCCACGTCGTACTGCGGCATCGCGCGAGCCTAGAAGAGACGGTCCTAGTCGACCAGCCGTACCCCGCCACCATCCTCGACGGATCCGATTCGCCAGCTCTCGACCCCGGCCTCGCGCAGCTGGGTCTGGAGCGTCTCAGCTTCCGCCTCCGCCAGCGCGAGCAACAGGCCGCCGCACGTCTGTGGGTCGTAGAGCAGCGCGGATTCGACCTCGTTCAGCGCACGCTCCGCCCGCACCAGCGCGCCGAAGAACTCCGTGTTGCGAGTCTGCCCCCCGCTCCCGAAGCCGCCGGCAACGCAGGTCGCTAGCCCTTCGATCGCGGGCAGCGACGCCACGGAGAGCACCACCTCCACCCCGCTGTTCTCGGCCACCTCGAAGGCGTGCCCCGCCAGCCCGAAGCCCGTGATGTCTGTCGATGCGTGCAGCTCGAACTCCCGCGCCACCTCCGCCGCCGTCCGGTTCAGCGCCGACATCTGCGCCACCGTCCGCGCCTCCACCTCCGGCTCCGCCGCGAGGGCCTGGATCGCGCCGATGATCACGCCCGTCCCGAGCGGCTTCGTCAGCAGCAGCACGTCGCCCGGTCGGGCCGTGGAGTTGCGCTGGATCCGCGTCGGATCCACCAACCCGGTCACCGCCAAGCCGTACTTCGGCTCCACGTCGATGATCGTATGTCCGCCCGCGATCGCGCCCCCGGCTTCGCGCACCTTGTCGGCCCCGCCCTCCAGGATCGCGGCGACCACCTCGGCGGGGAGATCCTCGGGAAAGGCCGCGATGTTCAGCGCGAACAGGACGTCGGCGCCCATCGCGTAGATATCGTTCAGCGCGTTGGCGGCCGCGATCGCGCCGAAGCTGTAGGGGTCATCGACGAGGGGCGCGAAGAAGTCCAGCGTCTGCACGATCGCCTGCCGCTCGTTGAGGCGATAGACAGCCGCATCGTCGGCCTGGTCCAGACCGACAAGGAGCTCCGGGTGCTCATGCGTGGGAAATTTCCCGCCAAGTTGGCGCAGAACCTGCGCCAGGGCCGCCGGCCCATACTTCGACGCTCAACCCCCGCAATGCGCCAGCTCGGTCAGGCGAACCTGCTCGACAGCCATCGCAACCCTCCTCTCCACCTGATCTTGGTCGGTTGTACGGGTGCTCGGATCGTAGCCTGGTATGCGCGATCCGTGGATGCGATCCCGATCAGATGCGGATAACGCATCACTCCGTGTCGAGTACCGCCGCCGCGATCATGTCCAACCCCCGCACCTCGATCGGCGGATTCGCCAAGGGCGCTCGCACGTCTCGGTAGTAGCGCTCCAGCGGCTCACTCCGTTGCATCGACTGACCACCCACCAGCCGCATGCAGCGATCGACCACCTCGATCGACTGGTTCACCGCGAAGATCTTGGTCGCCGCCACCTTGGGCCCGAACTGCGGTCCGACCTCCTCCGGCCCCCTGTCCCACTCCTCCGCCGTCTCGAACAGCAGCGCGCGGGCCGCCGCCAGATCGATCTCGATCCGCCCCATCTGCTGCCGCACCACCGGAAGCTTCCCGATCGGCTCGGGATAGCCCCCGGGCGTGCGCGTGCGCGCGAAGTGCGCCGTGTAGTCGCGCGCCGCCTCCGCCACCCCCAACGACGCGGCCGCCAGTAGCAGCGCGAACCAGGCCACCCCGCCCGCGGGCCGGTTCGTGGCCAACTGCTCCGCGAAGCGCCCCGTCTGCCCCTCCGCGTGCCGCACGAGGATCTCCGCGTCGCTCAGCGGCACGTCCTCGAAATACACATCGTCCGACCCGGTGGCGCGCAATCCCAGCGTGTCCCACGTCTCCTCCACCCGCACTCCGGGCAAGTCCCGGTGGATCGCGACGCGCGCCCGCTCGCCACTGCCGTCCTCCAGCGCCACGTAGGTCAGGAAGTAGCTCAGCACCGGCGCCAGCGTCGCGTACGTCTTGTGACCGCTGACGACCCACGTCCCGTCTCCCGTGGGCGTCATCGTCGTCTCCGGGCGCCCGCCCCCTTGCGGCGAGCCCATCTCCGGCTCCGACGCGATCGAGTTGATCAGCGCCCCGTCGTTCACCACATCTTGGAAAATGCGCTGCCGCAACGCCGCCGGCCAGCCGCGCGCGAACGCCTCTTGCCCCACCGACATCATGTGCATCCCCACCGCGTACGCGGTCGAGGCGTCGGCCCGCGCGATCAGGTTCTGCGCCAGCACAATGTCGGTCAGGCCGTGGCCACCGCCCCCGTACTCCTCCGGCACGCAGGCCGCGAAGTAGCCCGTCTCGCGCAGCGCGTCGAAATTCTCGAACGGGAACGACCCCGCTCTGTCGTGCGCCGTCGCCCGCTCCGCGAACCCGGGCAGCAGCGGCCGCAGCGAATCGATCAGCGCCGCTTGCGCTTCGGTCTTGGGGTAGGGCGGCGTGAGTCGGTCGTCCAGCATGGCCCGGTCAGTCTACCGGCCGCGTGCTCTGCGGGGGCAGCAGGCGATCAGCATGGTCAAAATTGACCATGCCCTATCACCAGTTCCCGTGATGCCAAGGCGAGCGGTTCGCAGATAGCATGTGCGGCCACCGAGAGGATCGAGAGATGTCACTCCTTCGACGATCGTTTGTCTGGCGGCCCCTTTTGCTGGTCGTGATCTTAGGCTCGTTCGGGGCAGGCCTGGCCGGTTCCGGCTCTGCAGAAGCTAAAAACATAGTCGTGT
>JAPUIR010000449.1 GCA_027296805.1 Chloroflexota bacterium
GCGACGGCACACGCCGACGTTGGTTCCGCAGATCGACGCGGTCTGTACGGCGGCGTCCATCGAGCGGGAGTCGCTGGAGGCGGTGTTCGTCGACGTTGGGCCCGGCGCCTATGGGGGGATCCGGGCGGGGATGGCCGCGGCGGCGGCGATCTGTGTCGCGCGGGGCCTGCCGGCGGTGGGATTGAGCCGGCTGGAGATCGAGGCGGCCGCGCATGCGGTCGCGGCTGGGCCGATCGTCGCGCTGCACGACGCGGGCCGGGGGCAGTGGGCCGTGGGGGTGTACACGGGACCCGCGGCGCATTGGCGGGAGGAGGCCGAGCCCGCGCTGGTGACGCTGCCGGAGTTGGCGCGCCAGCTGGAGGCGCTGGGGGAGGTAGGGGTGCTGTGCGGCGAGGTCGCGGAGTTAGGGGAGGACGTCATCGGGCATCTGTCGCAGTTGGGCTGGACCGTGGGCGGCGCGGCGGCGAGTATGCGTCGGGCGGGGCTGTTGGCGGAATTGGCTTGGCGGATCCTCGATCGGGGCCTGGCGGCCGGGCAAAGCTTCGCGCCGGAGCGACTGGAACCGCTCTATCTGCGCGAGCCTGCGATCGGCCCGCAACAGCCGGTGGCGGGAGCGCCGTTCCCGCTGGGAACAAGTGCCCTGGAGACGACCGAGTGAGTGTGGAACGAACTCTGATCTTGGTGAAACCCGACGGCGTGCAGCGCGGACTGGTCGGCGCGGTCCTGGGCCGGATCGAGCAGCGGGGACTGAAACTGGTCGGCCTGAAGATGGTGCAGATGGACGACGCGCTCGCCAGCCGGCACTACGAGGCGCACGTCGAGAAGCCGTTCTTCGAGGGCTTGAAGGCGTTCATGACGTCGTCGCCGCTGGTGGCCGCCGTGTTCGAGGGGCCCAACGCGGTGCAGGCGGCCCGCAACGTGATGGGAGCGACCGATCCGGTGGAGGCGGCCGGCGGCACGATCCGGGGCGACCTGGGGCTCGACATCGGTCGCAACTTGGTGCACGGGTCGGACTCGCCGGAGGCGGGCGAGCGCGAGACGGCGATCTTCTTTGAGCCGCACGAGTTGATCGCTTGGGCGCGGGACAGCGAGCGTTGGATCATCGAGTGATCGAGGCCGCGTAGACTGGAAGGGCGAGGCGCTACTCGATCCGGAGAAGTGCGGTGCCGTGCCCCCAGAGACCCTCCAGGTTGTAGTAGTCACGTTCCTCGCGAGCGAAGAGATGCACCACCACATCGCCAAAGTCGAAGAGTTGCCAGCCCGAGGCGGGGGTGCCCTCGACGCGCGGGCGCGCCTGGACGGACTTGCGCATGGCGTCTTCCAGCGCCTCGAACTGGCGCTTGGACATGGTGGAGCCGATCACGAAGTAGTCGGCCACGCTCGAGACCTGCGAGATGTCCAGCAAGACGATGCTTTCGGCCTGTTTCTCAGCGAGTTCATCCACGAGCCGCCGGGCCAAGTCGACGCCTTGCAGGTCGGGGCGGGGCGCGGCGCTGACGCTGAGAGGCAGGTTACTCAAGCAAGTCTCCTTGCGAACGGGCGCGAGTATATCACCGCCCGGCGTTGCCCATGGAGTGCGAGCTGATGGCGCGGGTGGTGGTGGCGATGAGCGGCGGAGTGGATTCCTCGGTGGCGGCGGCGCTGCTCAAGGAGCAGGGGCACGAGGTGATCGGGATCACGATGCGGCTCTGGACGGAGGCGCGTCCGGAGGCCTTCTCGGGCAAGACGCTGTGCTGCGGCATCGAGGACATCGACGATGCGCGCCGCGTGGCGCAGGCGTTGGACATTCCGCACTACACGCTGAATCTGGAACGGCCGTTCAAGCGCTTCGTCGTGGATCGCTTCGTCGACGACTATGCACAGGGCTTGACGCCCAACCCGTGCCTCAACTGCAACACGTTCATCAAGTTCGATCTGTTCCTGGAGCGCGCCCGGGCGCTGGAGGCCGAGTTCATCGCGACGGGCCACTACGCGCGCCGGGTGGAGACGGCGGACGGGGTGGAGCTGCATCGGGCGGCGGACCCGGAGAAAGACCAGAGCTATGTGCTCTACACATTGAGCCGGGAAGCGGTCGAGCGGTCGCTCTTCCCGATAGGCGATCTGGTCAAGGCCGAGGTGCGCGCGATCGCGGCACGCCACGATCTGGCCGTGGCGGAGAAGCCCGACAGCGCCGATATCTGCTTCGTGCCCGGTGGCGACTATCGGGAGTTCGTGCGGCGCTTCGTGCCGGACCGCCCTGGCCCGATCCGCGATCGGGACGGCGTCGTCCTGGGCGAGCACCGCGGGGTGCAGCACTTCACCGTCGGACAGCGGCGTGGGCTCGGGGTGACGACCGGGGCGCCCGTCTTCGTGACGTCGATCGATGCGGCGACCAACACTGTGCATTTGGGGCGCGAAGACGATCTGCTGACGCAGGCGTTCGCGGTGGGGGACTGCCACTGGCTGATCGAGCCGCCGTCGGGATCGCTGGCTGTCGAGGTCAAGGTGCGCTACCGATCCGAGGCGACCCCGGGTGTGGTCGTCGTTGGGGCTGAGGGCGAAGCGAAGGTGACCCTGGAGCGGCCCGCACGGGCGGTCGCGCCGGGGCAGGCGGCGGTGTTTTACCAGGGCGAGCGAGTCCTGGGAGGCGGCACGATCGCTCGTTCGCAATCTGGATCGGGCTCGGTCGTCTGAGAGGACTTGGCGGGCGGGTGATATATACTCGGCTGCGCCCGGCGTCGCATCGCGCCCGGCGGCGAGGCAATATGGCGACGCTCTCCACCCTGACCGACATCCGCGACATCGTCATTATCGTGTTCGGGATCTTGGGTCTCGTGGCGCTGACTCTGACGATCGTGTTTACGGCGTTGATCGGCTGGGGCGCATGGAAGCTGTTGCGGGTCTCCCGCAGCACGATTCAGGACGGGGTGGCACCGGCGCTGGAGAACGCGACCGAGGCGATGAAGGGTGTGAAGGGCACGGCGGAGTTCGTGGAGGACTCGGTGGTGGGTCCGATCATCCGGGTCTATAGCGTGGTGCGTGGGGTTCGGCG
>JAPUIR010000045.1 GCA_027296805.1 Chloroflexota bacterium
AGCAAATCCAGCATGTGGACGGTGTCTTTGATGCTGGCCATGTCCAAGCTGGAGATGACGAGCACGCGATCGGCCACCTCGATGGAGGTGGCGACGATGTCATTGAACGTGCCGGGGGTGTCCAGAATCACGTAGTCGAACTGTTGCGCGGCGAACTCCACGATGGCCTTCATCTGGTCCGCGGTCACGTTGGCCCACTCGCTGGGGTGCTTGGGGGCGGCCAGCACGAAGGCGCCGGACTCATGCTCCATCAGGGCGCGGTGGAAGCCTTCAGGCTCCAGGGAATCGGCGTGTTGCGCGACGTCCGAGATGGTGAAGCGCGGCTCCATGTCCAGCATGATCGCGATGTCGCCGAAGCGGGTGTCCATGTCCATGACCAATACGGAGCGATCGGTGTCGAGCGCGATGGAGGCGGCGTGGCTGGTCGCGATGGTGGACTTGCCGATGCCGCCCTTGGCGCCGAAGACAGCCAACACGGTGCCTCGGGTTGGGACCGGCGCTGGGGCCGGCGCCTGCGCGGCAGTGGCGACGCTCACGGGGGGAACGCCCTCCGTCGCGTCGAGCGCGGCCAGCAGTTCTGACTGGTCGAGCGGTCGCGGCAGCAAGTCGCGAATGCCGGATTGCAGGACTTGGCGGATCAGCCGCATCTCGGTGAGGCTGGAATAGCCCACGATGACGGCCTGGGGCAGGGTTGCGGCGATCTGCGCGATTGTGCGAAGCGCGTCCTCGACGGGCTCCTCGACGGCCGCCAAGACGATCTCCGGCTGCGCCTCGTCGGCGATCGCCGCGGCATCTTCGCCGTAGCCGGCATCCGCCACCACGGCGAACGGGGCATCGCGCAGCAGGCCCGTCACGCTGGACCGCGAGTCCGCCTCGGGGTCGATGATCATCACCAATCGGTTCCGTCCCATGGGTTCGTCTCCTTCCGCGCGGCTCCGCGCGCGGACTACTGCGGCAGCAGATCGATGTCTTGGGAAGTCAGCAGTTGAACGGGGCCAATGTCCCCGAAGAACGTATAGAACGCGGTCGTGGCCAGTGGGACGAACTCCAGGTCGCCCGGAGGACGCACGGCGAGCCGCAAGGTGCCCTCTTGCTCGGCCAGGAAGATGGCCTGCGCCATCTGCGGCTCCACGGCAAGCGTGACGACGGTGGCGCCGGGCTGAACGCTGGGCTGGCCCTCCGCGTCGGCGGGGTTGGCAAGCGCTTGTTCCACTGCCAGCACTTCCAGGCCCTGGGCGAGGGTGACCGCGCGAGCGACGCCTTCTTGCAGGCCGGCGGCCTCGATCGCGATGGAGATCTCGAGCACGGCCAAGACGTCGACGCGGTCACCGGGCCGGATGAGGCCGCCGACGCCGATCACTTTGTCGACGCTGACGGACATCGCGCGGAAGCCGGCGGGCACGATGAAGGCGAGGCTGGTGTCCGCGTTGAGCGCCAGATTGTCGCTGGCGATGTCGCTGAAGATGAACTCCGGACTGGCGGCGATGGCGGTGTCCTCCGGGCCGCGCACGGCGAGGCGGATAGCGCCCTCTTCATCCGCGAAGAGGAGCAGTTGCGCCTCCGCGGGGGTCACGGCGAGGGTGACAACGTCACCGGCGGGCTGCGGTTCGGCCTGCGCGAGGAGTGTGCCGCCAGCTTCAGGGGTGCGCTCTTGGTTGCCTTCCGTCGCCACGACGTTGAGCAGTTCTTGCTCCACGGCCAGCACCTCAATGAACTGCGCCACGATCAGGGGGCGCTCCACGCCGCCAATGCGCTGCCCCGTAAGGGGGTCCAGGCGGTCCACTTCCAATACGGCGTAGATGTCGACGCGGTCGCCGGGCTGGATCAGGCCACCCGCGGCAATCACCTTGTCCACCTTGATGGCAAAGGCCCGGCGTCCATCCGGGATCACGTAGGTCAGGCCGGATCCGGCACTGGCCTCGTTGGCAAGCTTCCTGGTTAGCAGCGGCTCGCCCTCCAGAATCGGGATGCGAGCGATCTGACCGACCGCCAAGTCGAGGCTGAGGACAGTCCCGTCTAGGACCGCTTCCGGCGGAACCTGCGTCACTTCCAACATGCCGACCGTGATGCGCGTGCCGGACGTGATGTCCTGCGAGGCCGTGACGATGCTCAGGGGCTCCGCGGCCGTTGTCAGCGGGGCGGCTTTGGTTTCGGCCTGTTGCAGGGCGGCGAAGATGACGACGCCCGTGGCGATGGCGAGGCCCAAGGCCAAAAACAGGCTCAACTTGCTGCTGCCCTGAATCGTCGCCAGGGGGTTGCTTAGCTGACGCTGCATGGTGAGATCCGTTCCTGGGCCTGCAGATCGCTTGCCCGCAGCGTGCAACCACGGACGTTGCTTGGACTGCAGGCGTGCGAGACGAAGCCATCCCGCCCCGTAACCGGGAGGCGGCAGATGTCGAAGACGTTGGGAGAGGTTCCAAGCACCCTGGCCTCCTGTTCCAAGGGACCCAGGGGCTCGTGGTGAGTCCCGCCGGGTCTCGCTGATCATCGCCAGAACGGGGCTAGTTCCTTAGCCCCAGCGGAGCGCGGCTCCGCCAGCGTTCGCGCCCCATCAACAGACGGGATCGTCGAACGAGGTGACTTCCACGCGCATGCGCGCGGTTCGAGTGAAGGTGGTGATGCCGTCGACGATCGTGTCCACGGGCAGAATCCACGGGTGGTCGTAGGTGGCCGTGACGACGAGGTCGTCGCCCACGGTGGCGTCGGTCCAGGTCGGGATGGGTGTGCCATCCTCCTCGAACGCTTCGATCGTCACGGTGGTCGGATCGCCCATTGTGGACGCCTCCGTCACGCGATCTTGGATGGCCGTTTCCGTGTGTCCGACCACGGCGCATCGCGCACCTTCGCGAACCGCGTTGGTGGCGCTGACGCCGTTAAAAAACAAAAGCCCCGCGTCCACAATCAGCATCAAGAAGACCAAAATGAGCGGCATGATCAACGCCATTTCGAGGATGGCGAGCCCGTCTTGGTTGCGAAGCTTGGACAGCATTGAGAGATCCCTCTGCCTTGGGGCTAGCGGACGGAAGAGGGAGGGACGCCGGGGCGGACGTCCCTCCCTTCCGTACGAGTCACGAGCGGGTGACTCCTGGGTGAGTCGGGGCGAATGGCTCTGAGAGCCGGTTCGCTCCACGGTTGGCAAGACGACGGAGCGGTGTGCTCTGTTACACGCGCGCCACCAACCGGACCGAACCGCTACGCGAGCGCCGCATCAACCTTGACACCGGCGTCCGTGACGGCGCTGTTCCCGAAGGCCAGCACCGCGGCGGCCAGCGGCACGATGATGACGGCAGCACCCAGCGCGTAGGCGAGCATCGTCAGTCCTTCTTCGTCGCGCTTCAGGTCGCGCTGCAGCTTGTGGTCGTGCAGCTTGATAACGGTCGTGTTCAGCAAGTTCTTCATTCTGTGACCCTTTCTCGGTCCTGGTTTGGTACGGCCTGGTGGCCTTCTAACCATCCTCAGTCAGCGTGCCCCTCAGGAAGAGGGTCACTCTGACTATCGGAACGGCCGCGAAGCTTCCGCAGGGCAGAAGATCTGTGAGCCAGAGAATCGCGACGCGCTCCGCTCCATGGTTAGCAAGACGAGCGAGCGGTCCATTTTGTTTACACGAACGCCACCTGACGGACCGGGGCATCGATCCTCAGTCAGCGTGTCCCTCAGGAAGGGGTCACTCTGACTAAAAGCCGCCAAAGGCGCAGTCACTAT
Source organism: Chloroflexota bacterium (assembly GCA_027296805.1). Lineage (GTDB taxonomy): Bacteria > Chloroflexota > Dehalococcoidia > Bin125 > Bin125 > JAPUIR01. The sequence goes on from JAPUIR010000045.1 coordinate 3,703, forward strand.
CCGGCGCGGTCCCTCTGGCAGGTATCCGTTAAGCTTCGCCACACGGTTCGGACGAAAGACGGAGTGCATGGCCAGACGGGACATCGCGGGACAGCGGCGGGTGCAGCTTGTCGAGGCCGCGATCCGGGTGATGGCCCGGGAGGGCTGGCAGTCGACCTCCATCTCGGGAGTCACCAAGGAAGCGGGAGTCAGCCGCGGGCTGGCGTCGTATCACTTTCGGGACAAATCGGAGCTGTTGTCGGCGGTCCTCTCGCGTTGCCGAGAGAAATTCACGACGGCGGTCCTGGAAGGCAGCGCGGAAGGGACGCCCGCCGAGCAGATGCGGCGGATTATCCAGCTCGCGCTGCGCCAGATTCGTGAGGATCCGGTGGTGTTCCAGGTCTTCCTGCACTTCACGGCGGCGGCGCCGTCGGTGCCGGAGCTGGGTGACGAGATTCGCTCGCTGTGGG
>JAPUIR010000450.1 GCA_027296805.1 Chloroflexota bacterium
AGCTTCCCGCCCCGAGCGACCGTACGAAATAGATCCGGCCCCGCTCCAGACGCTGCAGACTGGTCAGCTCCCCGGGTAGCGCCGGGCTCCACATCGTCCAGCTCTGGCTTCGCGCGTGGAACTCCCAAACAGACTCCACCAGTGGCCGCACGTCGTTCAGCGCCAGCGGTGTCTCCAACCCCACGCCGCCGTACAGCACCACGTTCCAGCCCGGAAACAGCTCTTGGATCGGCCCCTGCGCAGAGACCCGCTCTCGTCCCAGCCCCGCGCTGATCGCGCTGAGTACCAGCACCGTTGCGAAAACGACCAGGACGGCGTTGCGAATGTATGGTCCCAAGATTCGCTCCGGGACCCCACCACCGCGACCAGCTTACCGGACCGCTTCCAACCGCGCCGCGTCTACCCGTCCGACTCCGGCGCCACGAAGACCCGCTCCCAGAAGTCCACGAGCCAGCGCCCTCCCGTGAGCGTCATGTCGAAACGCACCGACTGACTCCCGTCACCGATCGGCACGAAGACCCTCCCGCGCTCGCCGTCGAGCTGTGAGATCGGCGTCGCCGGCTCACCGACCAGGAACGTCTGCACCAGCTTCGTTAGGTCGCGCTCTACGTCCTCCGCCGACTCCCAGCCCCGGAACGCAATCGCCTCCGGTCCCGCCAGCACGAACAGATTGAGCGTGTCTGAGTCCTGCAAGGCCGCCAGATACGCCAGCGCCGTGTTTGCCATCGCCTCCACCACCGTGGCGTCTGGCTCGGGCTGCGTCTCTGGCACCGTCGTCACCGAGAACTGGTAGGCCCCGATCTTCGATCCCAACGCGAACACCTCCACCCGGTAGCTGCCGTCCTGTGTCAACGTCAGCGCGATCTCCGGATCGAGCCCGTGGCCGCTGTCGTCAGCCGCTTGCAGGAACGTCCCATCTGGCGCGAACATCTGCGCCAGCAAGTCCGATCCCAGCACCCCCTCCACGTACACCAGCACCGGCTGTCCCACCGTGCCCGTGAACTCGAATACGTCCACATCGCCCGGCTGACCAATCGTCCCGTTCACCGTTGTCCCGATCGCCACGATCTGCGAATCATCGTCCGTATCGAACGGCAGCAACTCCAGCGTGATCTCGAAATCGCCAATATCGGAGCCGAACGCCTCCACCCGAATCACCTGCAACCCCGTCGACACTAGCCCCGTCACCACCAACGAATCCCGGTTCGCGCCTGGGCTGACGTCATCGTTGCTAATGATCTCCGTCCGGTTCGGCTCCAGCAGCGTCACGATCGGGTCCATCCCCGCTTTCCCGTCGACCCGGATTCGCACCAGGTCGCCCTCCGCCCCCTCGAAACGGAACTGGCGAACCCCACCCACCTCTTCGATCGAAGCCGGGAACGTCTCGCCGTAGACCAGGATCTCTCGATTGGGATCGAAGGCGGGCTCCGTCTGCTCCTCCACCACCTCACCCGGCTCGTCCTCCTCGACAGGCTCCGTCTCCTCCGTGGGCTCGGTCGCCGTCCCCTGAGGTTCCTCCCCCGTCGGCTCCTCCTCCACGGCCTGTTCACTCTGTTCTGGGGTCTCGCTCCCCGGCTCTTCTGCGGGTGCGTCGTCACCCCCACACGCGGCGAGCGTGATCGCTCCCACCAAGAGCAAGCTGCCAAGCAAGTGCAATCGATACGGCATGGTCATACCAGCGTCGCCCTGCCCGCGTCAGGTCACGATGAACCTGCTCCCCTGATCGTAACATCGTTCGAGAGTAGGAGCCTTTGTTCGAGGACATTGTGCCTGTTTCCTCGATGAAACAGCCCCGTACATCGTCGTCGGACAACAACGGCCAGGGCGCACGAAGTGCCCCGGCCGTTTGCTTACGATTCGGGAAGCCGATGCAGGCCGCCGCTGGGGCGCTACGCCTCCGCCGCTGAGCGCACAGCCGCCAGCACCTCGCTCGGCTCCATCCGCCGCGAATAGTCCCCTGCCATGTAGCTCGCCGCGACCCGGCCGTCCTTGCCCACGACCAGCGTCGCCGGCACCGGCAGCATCCAGCCCGTGGCCGGATTCGCCTCCGGCAGCACGATTCCCCAGCCGGTGTACGTCTCCCGCAGGAAGGGCGTCAGCTCCCAGGCCAGCTTGTACGACCGGATCACGGATCCGTCCTCGTCGTACAGATTCGGGATCGTCGACTTCGTCTTGTCCATCAGCTTCAGCGCGGTTTCCTCCGTCTCAGGACCGATCAGGAAGATCTCGCCGCCCAGCGCCTGAACCTCATCGTGAATGCTCTGCAGACCTTGAACCTCAAGGTTGCAGTACGGTCACCACTGCCCTCGATAGAACGACAGCACCACCGGCCCTCGCTTCAAACTCGCCGAGAGCGACCGCGTCTCCCCGCTCCCCGCTTGCCGCAGCGTGAAGTCTGGGGCCATATCCCCCTCCGACAGCGCCTCGGCCACCACCGTCGCGTCCAACTGCTCTGCCACCCGCTGCGTCTCCGCCAGCACCTCCGCCGGGAGTCGCTCCGCGGCCTGCGCCCGTATCGTCGCGGCGCCGGACTCGAAATTCTGGATTTCGCTCAAAACTGTCCCCTCATCTGGCATTCCATTCAGCCTCGGTCGCAGGATACCCGCACGCATCCGTCTCGTGCCACGCCTGCCGGATTGCCGCTCATCTGGCGCGCCCCATATACTCTCTCTGTACGTATGCCTGCGCTCGCCGGATGCGGGCGCTCTCTACGCTGGGGGACACGTGCCCTACGACATCGTCGATTGGTGCATCGGCTGCACCGCCTGCACCAACAAGTGCCCCACCAACGCCATCTATGGCCAGCGCAACGATATCCACTACATCGATCCCGCCCTCTGCATCGATTGCGGGGCCTGCGGCGCCGTCTGCCCTGTCGAATCCATCCTCGACGAGGACGGTGACATCTGCCGCAAGTTCAGCCGCAAGGAAGCCCCCCTCGCCTTCGTCATCTCCGACCTCTGCATCGGCGGCGGCTGCGAACTCTGCATCAATGTCTGCCCCTTCGACGCCCTTGTCCTCGAAGTCACCGACGAAGCCAACGACTTCTTCGGCCAAGCCATGGTGATCGAAAAGAACTGCGTCGGCTGCCGGCTCTGCGAGGACTCCTGCGGCTGGGACGCCGTCCACATCCTGCCCGAGCGCGAACTCCTCAAGAAGAGCTACTACCCCGACGACCCGCCCACTCCGGGCCAGAAAAAGTTCAAGAAGGTCGCCACCACCGCCTAGCGACTGACCTGCCTCCCGTCGGGAGCGCGCCGTGGCCGGGCCGGCGTTGCCTGTCAACTCACACGTCTATCTGGCTGCGGTGAGTCAAACGAACCTCAGCCCGCCATCGCCGGACCTCCTACACGATCCGACGCAGGCTCCGCGCACTCGGCGTTGCCCCGCCTGCGACCAGCTCCGGTGTTCGGAGCGTGCGGGGGCCCTCAAAGGCGAACAAGCGGGGGGTGCAACCCCTCTGTCCAGAAACTAGCCCTCGACCAGCACCCCTCCGTCGTAGATCGATTCAATGATCGACCCGTCGACCGCTGCCGAAACGTCGGTCGCCCCCTCCAGACCCCCGAACTCCAGCAGCACATCATGCAACGCCTGGAACTGCGCCTCCGTGAACGTGCCCAGCCCGTCCGCCTCCGTCCGCGCTGAGACCGCGTTCCCCAACTCCGTGTCCAGCAGGAACCGCTCGTGGACCAGATCCGCGTCCTCCGCGATGAACGCCCGCGTCGCCTCGATCGCCGCCGCCGGATTGTCCAGCGCAAACTGGAATCCCCGCATCGTCGCGATCAAGAAGCGGCGCAGCCGCTCGCGCCCGTCCTCGTCCGACAACAGATCCTCGTTCACCACGTAGGTCACTCCCAGCGTCGGCACTCCCACATCGGCGGCCTCGAACACCCGCACTTGCACCCCGATCACACGTCGCAGCAAGTCGGGCTCGTTCGACAAGAACACCGGGTAGACATCCACCGTGCCCTCGCTCAGCACCGCCGGATTGAAGCCCACATCCACCAGATCGACGTCCTCCACCGTCAGACCCGCCGAAGCCAGCAGCGCATGAAATTCTGCCTGCACGACACCCTTCACCCCCACCGTGCGCCCCGCGAAATCCGCCGGCGACTCGATCCCGCTGTCCGCCAGCACCGTGTAGCCCAGATCGCCCCGCTGTCCAAACAGCGCCACGGCAACCAGCGGCGCCTCCGCCCCGGCCCGCCGCTGCAGCACCTCAGACGCCGGCTGTGTCGTCAGATCGATCTGGCCGGCCGCCAGCAACTGAATGTGCTCGCTTGTCCCCAGCGCCGCATGCCGGATCGTCACATTCAGCCCCACGTCGTCGAAGAAACCCTGCTGGTCCGCCACGTACACCGCCACGAAAGGCAAGTTCGCCTGCGCCCGAAAGCCGGCCATGAACTCGAAGTCCAGCGCCTCGTCTTCGTCGTCGCCGCCACAGGCCGCCATGACCGCACCGACGGCGATCAGCACCACCGCCAGCAGCCAGATTCCACGACCGACAGAAGCGCGCTTCCGCAACAGAACCAGCATCGGACCCTCCTCAGACTGGGTCGACGCCGGACACACCAAGGGCCGACCCTGACAGGCCGGCCCTCATTCGGATGAGCAGCTCGGGGCTATGCGCCGCCTGAACTTCGATTGCGTGCGTGTAGACGACCGACCCTACGTGGGGTCCTGGACCCGGTCAAGCCGCGCCGCATCGTTCAGGACGGGTCCGCGGGGGTCGCGTCCGACGTTGCGACGTCGCCCACGTCCGTCGCATTGCCCTCACCCCCGTACGGGGGACCCTCGTTCAGCACGTACGACTTGAACCACCAGCCATCCACCGCGTCCCGCCGGAACTCCGCCACCAGATGGTGTTGATAGCGGACCTTCAAGTCCGTTCCCAGATCGACATCATCCCCCTCGATCTCCAGCAGCGCGTCGCTCCCCGTCATCTTCACCACCACCCGCTTGACCTCCCGTGCGATCAGCTTCTGAGGGATTCGCCCTTCAACGTTGGTCGGATCGGGATCGTCATCGTGCGCCACATTGGCCTGCGCGAGTGCTCGCTCCACCTGCGTCTTCGGGGTCTCCTTCTCGATCATCAGCTTGCCTCACGTCGCCGGGGAGGGCCCGGCCTTTCACTGCTGTTCCCACTCAGCGCATCGACGCAATCGTCGAACGGTGCCATGACATCGTTGCACGTTCCAGGAGCAGGATCGCGGTGTTCAGCATCACACCGATCGCCGACAGCATCAGAATCGCCGCGAAGGCCTTCTCCAGCTGCAGCTCTCGCAGCTCCAGCGAAATCAGCGCCCCC
>JAPUIR010000451.1 GCA_027296805.1 Chloroflexota bacterium
TCGTCGATCCGGGCCCAGGTCGATCCCTCGCCCCGCAGCCGAATGCCCGTCTTTTTGAACGCGTTCTTGAGGATGCGCTGGCGCCCCTTCACGATCTCGCCGTCGGTCTGAGGCAGATGCTGGTAGGCCGTGGCCGGCTTCGGCACCAGCGGACCGACTCCCATCACCAACTCGGTCCCGTGGCCGTGGGAGTCCAGCCGAGCCTTGATCTCGATGCCGAGCCGGGCCATCTCCTCCACGTCAGAATCTTCCTCTTCCGGCAGCCCGATCATGAAGTAGAGCTTCAAGCGCCGCATGCCGGCCGCGCCCACGATATCCGCTGCGTGCAGAATGTCGTCCTGGGTCACTGCCTTGTTGATCTTGGCGCGCATGCGCTCGCTGCCGGCCTCCGGGGCCAGGGTGACCGTGCGAGTCCCCCCGCGGGCAAGGACCTCCAGCAGCTCGGGCTGCAGATTGTCGACGCGCAGCGAGCTGACCGAAACCTGCGCCCCGCGCCGGTTGGCCTCGATCGCGAGTTCCGTGAGGTCGGGGTGATCGGCCACCGCGGCCCCCAGCAGCCCCACGCGGTGGGACTGCGTCAGAGCGCGATCGACCTGGTCGAGCAAACCGTCGAGCGGGCGGTAGCGCGGCGGTCGGAAGACGTAGCCCGCGATGCAGAAACGACAGCCCCGTCCGCAGCCCCGCGCCGCCTCGATCAGCGTCATGTTCGATAGCTCGGTGTCGTCGGTCAGGACCGCGGAGATGGCCTCCGTCGTCCCGATCTCTCGCACCCACTGTCGCTCCACTCCACCACCCGCTCCCAGAGCCGGAACGAAGACACCGGGGACGTGTGTCAGCGCGTGGAGCAGATCGGCGCGGCTGCCGCTGGTGTATTCGCGTACGACCTCGACCAGTTGATCGAGGATGGGCTCCGCTTCGCCGATCACGATGGCGTCGAAGCAATCGGCCAGCGGCATGGGGTTGGTGATTGCCGCCGCCCCGCCCGCGATCAGAAGCGGGTGGCGTTCGTCGCGCTCGCTGGACAGCACCGGGATGCGCGCCGTCCGCAGCGACTGCACGACGTAGTAGTAGTCGATCTCGTAGGTGAGCGTGTACGCAACCACCGGGAAGTCCGTCAGGGGGCGCTGAGATTCGATGGTGAGCAGATCCGGGCGCAATTGGGCGTCCGGCGGCGGGTCGAAGAACGCCCGCTCGCAGACGACATCCGGCTTCGCGTTGAGCAACTGGTAGATCGCCTGCAGACCCAGGTTGGACATGCCGATGAAATACGAGTTGGGATAGACAAGCGCGAAGGGAAGCCGCCCGCCCCAGTCTTTGATGATTGTGCCCCGCTCCGATTGCAGCCGGGCTTTGGCGATCGCTCTCTCCGACGTCCGGCTTCGGGACGGCGCGCGTCGGCGCTGAGCGGTGCGGCTTCGAGAGGCCATCGTTCTCCGCGGAATTCGCCTGTTTTTCACGGCAAGCTTCAGTACTCGCCAGTATAGGAGCCGCGTCGATAGCAACAGAACGCGTACGACACGCTCAGCCCAGATCGAGCTCCGACTCCCGGCGCGACAGCACCTGATTGGGCTGCGAACGATCCCGGTACACGGTGATGCCCTTGCAGCCTTCCCGCCATGCCAGGCGATACGCCTGCGCGATCTCGTCCGCACTGGCGTCGCGAGGGAAGTTGATCGTCTTCGAGACAGCGTTGTCGACGTGCCGCTGGAAAGTGGCCTGCATGCGTACGTGCCACTCCGGGGCGATGTCGTGGGCGGTGACGAACACCCGCTTTGCGTCCGCGGGGGCGTCCGACCGCTCGCCAAGCGATCCACCGTGCAGCAGAGCGGCTTGGAGATCGTCGCTCCACCAGCCTTGCGCCGTCGCGATGGCGCGGAAGATTGGGTTCACCTCGGTCAACTCTGTCAGCGCCGAGGGGTCGTCTTCGTCCAAGTAGTGGCGACGAATAAACGCCAACGCGAAGATGGGCTCCACGCCGCTCGAGCAGCTCGCGATGATGCTCAGGGTGCCCGTTGGCGCGATCGTGGTGCGTGTCGCGTTGCGGAACGTGGGTCCGTCCGGTGCGTAGATCGACTCTGGCCAGGCGAGGAACGTGCCCCGCTCCCGGCCCAGCCGGGCCGAGGCTTGGTTGGCGCGCTCCGCCACGAATCGCATCAGACCGTCCGCGCAGTCGAGGGCCTCTTGCGAGTCATAGGGCAGCCGCAGGCGGTAGAGGAGGTCGGCGAAGCCCATCACGCCCAGCCCGATCTTGCGCGTGCTCCGGGTCACGTCCGCGATTCGCTCCGACGGATAGTGGTTGGCGTCGATCACGTCATCCAAGAACTGCACCGCGGTATCGATCGTGCTTCCCAACCGTTCCCAATCGAGCTCGGTGGCCGGCTCCTCCAGCGTCCCCGCTCCCGCCACGAAGCGGGACACGTTGATCGAGCCGAGTGTGCACGACTCGTGGGGGAGCAGCGGCTGCTCACCGCAGGGATTGGTCGACTCGATCGGCCCGAGCGCGGGCGTGGGGTTGTCGGCGTTGATGCGATCGCTGAAGACAACGCCCGGGTCGCCCGTCGCCCAGGCTCCCTGGACCAACAGATCGAAGGTTTGCGCGGCGGGCCGGGTGGCGATCGCCTCGCCTGTGCGGGGGTTGATCAGGTCGTAGTCGGCTCCCGTCTCCACCGCTTCCATGAAGGCGTCGGTCACCGCGACCGAAAGGTTGAAGTTCTTCAGCGCGTCTTTCTCGGCCTTGGCCTGGATGAAGGCGTCGATGTCCGGGTGGTCGACCCGGAGAATCGCCATATTCGCGCCACGACGTTTGCCGCCCTGCTTGATGGCGTCGGTGGCGGCGTCGAACACGTGCATGAACGACACCGGCCCGCTGGCGACCCCGTGCGTCGAATGCACGATGTCGTTGGCGGGACGCAGATGCGAGAACGCGAAGCCGGTGCCGCCGCCGCTCTGGTGGATCAGCGCGGCGTACTTGAGGGTGTCGAAGATGTCGGTCAGCGAATCCTCCACCGGCAGCACGAAGCAGGCGGCGAGCTGCTGCGACTCCGTGCCCGCGTTCATGAGCGTGGGAGAGTTGGGCAGGAACTCCAGCTCGCTCATCAGCGCGTAGGCGTCGTTCGCGAGAGCTTCCGGAGTGGCGCCATGCGACGACTCCGCTTGTGCGACGCTCGTGGCGACGCGCCGGAACAGCTCGTCCGGCGTCTCCACGATCCGCATCGAGTCGTCGCGCTGGAGGTAGCGCCGTCCCAGCACGAGTCGCGCACTATCGCTCAGCGAGGGCGGTCCGCCGCCGGACGGTGCGCTCTCAGGCTGCTCTGATTCAGGCATGCGCGCCCCTCGGTCTTAGTTCTCGGCCGCGGTCTTGGTCTCGTCGCTCGCGGGCCGGGTAGCGCCGCCGCGGACGGAATCGAGTCCGGGCAGGGTGGGCTGATCGCCCGGCTCCGAATCGTCGCTGAGCGGCGCATCCCGAACCGCGGCGAGCTCCCGCTGCAGAGCGTCGATGTTGTCCGGCTGCCGGAACACGGACGCAAAGCGAAAGGCCGCGACGTCGTCGAAGCGGCGGATCTGTTCCAACGTCCACTCGCCGATATCGCCGCTCGAGACCTCGCGACGAGACTGATGCACGGCCCGCAGGCGCACCGCTTGCGCGATCCGCTCCAGATCGCTCTGGGGCACCGGTCGCTTGATGAATGCGATCTGGATGCCGTGCCGCAGCTTCTCCATCTGAAACGGTTCACGGCGACCGTCACGCTTGACCACCGCCGGTTCCAGCTCCGCGGCGCGTTCATAGGTCGTGAAGCGAAACTCGCAAGCCGTGCACTCCCGGCGGCGACGGATGTTGCCGTCTTCCGTGCCGCGTGAATCGATCACGCGTGTACCGGAACCGCAGCTCGGACAATTCATAACGCGATGCTAGCTCACCCAGCGCCAGATAAGGCGTGGAAGGGACCGCGAAACCCAAGATGTGGGATGGAGGAGAGGGCGAGGGGCGACGGCATCTCCCGAACCGCCGCCCCTCTCGGTCGTGCTAGCTCTCAAGAAGAGCCACGCATACTCGGCGAGTCCCACCTCCTGTTCTAGTTCTCTGCCTCTCTGTCACTACTGCGCGACCACTCGGCGCTTACGCAGGAAGGCAGGCAAGTCCACGTCGTCGCCGTCCAGGCCCATCTCATCCAACATGTCGGATGACCAGCTACTGCGCTCCACCTCGACGTCGAGGACCGGAGAAGCGCGGTAGCCCTGGAAGCCCGTCGCGATGACGGTGATCTTGATGTCGTTCTCATCCATGGCCGGATCGATGGCGGTCCCAAAGATGATCTCCGCCTGCGGATCGACCATGTCCTGAATCACCTTGGCGGCCAGGTTCAGCTCGTTCAGCCCCAAGGAGCCGGACGTCGTCACGTTGTAGAGCACACGCTGCGCGCCGCTGATGTCGGTTTCCAGCAGCGGACTTGTGATCGCCTCCTGGGCGGCGCAGACGGCACGGCCTTCGCCGGTCCCTTGCCCGATCGCCATGAGCGCGTGGCCTCCCTCGCCCATGATCTTCTTCACATCCTCGAAGTCCAGATTGACTTCGCCGGGCACCGTGATCACGTCCGAGATGCCCTGAATCCCTTGTCGCAGGATGTCGTCCGCCATGCGGAACGCCTCCGTCAAGGCCAGCTCCTCTTCCGAGAGCTGAAACAGGCGGTCGTTGGGAATGATGATCACCGTATCGGCGTGCTGCTGCAGCAACTCCAAGCCGGCCTCCGCCGCCGCGCGGCGTTGGGCGCCTTCGAAGGCGAACGGCTTCGTCACCACTGCGATGGTCAGCGCCCCGGCCAGCTTGGCGACCTCCGCCAAGATCGGCGCCGCGCCGGTCCCGGTGCCGCCGCCCATGCCCGCGGTGACGAACACCATATCCATCCCCTTGAACGCCTCCTGCAGCTCGCCACGGCTCTCCTCGGCCGCCTTGGCGCCGCGCGCCGGGTCTCCGCCAACGCCGAGCCCGCGCGAGACCTTGTCGCCGATCCGCATCGTCTCGCGGGAACGGCTGCCTTGGAGTTGCTGCGCGTCCGTGTTCACCGCCAGGAAGTGCACCCCGTTGATGCCCTCCTCGATCATGCGGTTGACGGCGTTACAGCCGGCTCCGCCCACTCCCACCACCTTGATCGGCGGGAGACCGTCCAATTCGCCTGCGAACGTCATCTGCGTCTGCACCTTTCCTGGCCGAACACGGATTTCGTGCTGGTCATCCATTGACTCTCGTTCCTTTCCCAAGGCCCGTGATCCCGCCGCTCACACGCACCTTTGTTGCTGGGTTTTCCGAAGCGCTTGGCTTCACTGCCGGTCTCATTGGGGCAAAAAGACCCTCCCTATCCGGCCCACGCCCCGGATCAGATCCAGCACGTTGGGCGTTTTGGGCAGCGAGAGGCGCACGCTGGGCCCGCCTGCATCCAGCCCGTCCGTGGTCCAGCGCAGCGCGCCGAGGGTCGTGGCGAAGGCAGCGCTGGAGACCTGGTCGACGAGTCCGTACGCCTCATCGGCCACGCCGACGCGGGTGGGAAGGTGGGTCAAGCTCTCCGCCAACTGGGTGATGCCGGGCAGCTCCGCCGTCCCGCCCGTGAGGATCAAACCCGCGGAGATCATGTCGGCCTGACCGGAGCGCTTCACCTCGACCAAGGCCATCGTCAGAATCTCTTCGATGCGAGCCTGCACGATCTCCGCGATCAGCTGTCGCGAGAACTCCCGTTCCTCCTCGCCCCCGAAGGCCGGGAGCCGGACCGGCGCCCCGCCCGCCGTGTCGGGCAGCGCGCTGGCATGCTCCGTCTTGGCCGCCTCGGCGACATCGAACGGGCAGCGCAGCCCCACGACCAGGTCCCGGGTCACGTGCACGCCGCCGATCGGCAGCGAGGCCGTGTGCAGGATCGATCCTTCGCCGTAGATCGCCAGATCGGTGGCGCCGCCGCCGATATCGATGTGGACCGCGCCCTCCTGCATCTCTTCGGGATGCAGGACGTAAGCGGACGTGACGACCGGCGAAGCGAGCAGGGCGTCGACTTGGACGCCCGCCGCCTCGACACACTTCGTCAGGTTCTGAATCGCACTGACCGCGCCCGTGACGATGTGCATCTCCACATCCAGGCGCTGGCCGTGCATGCCTTCCGGGTCACTGACGCGATCTTGGCCGTCGACCACGAAGTAACGCGGCAGGGCATGCAGCATCTCGCGGTTGCTCTTCAGGCTCACCGTGCGGGCGGCATCGATCACGCGCTGGATATCGTCCGCGCTGATGGGCTGGCCCGCGTCCGGAATCGCCACGATGCCGCGATTGTTGAGCGCGGAGAGATGGGCCCCGGAGAAGGCAATCGCGGCGGACAGGATACGGGTGCCAGACGAGGTCTCCGCCTTCTCGACGGAGACCTGAATCGCCGCCGTGGCCTTGGCGATGTTGCTGATCTGCCCTTTGTCCACGCCCTGGGAGGGAGTGACGCCCACGCCCAGCACCCGCAACATGCCGCGCTCGTTGATGTCGCCGACCAAGGTCGCGATCTTCGTGCTGCCCACGTCGATCACGGCGAATGCCGCGCCTCTGGTCATGCTTCGTGCTCCTTCCTCGTGCCGCGGGCCGCCGCCCCGCAGCCGTTACGGCTCGATGATTCGGGCCGCCCGACCGAGCCCCAGGCCGATTTCGACCGCGGGCCGTGTGCCGAAGCGCAGGTCGGCCACGAGCAGCGGCTCGCCCCGGCGTTGCGCCTCGAACTCCAACTCTTCCCAAACGCTGTATTTGAACTCGAACCCGTCCGCGCCGCCGAACGTGATCCGTCCGTGCTGTGTGATCACCGTGAGCCCCGAGCGCAACGCCCATTCGAAGCCCAAGATCCGAGGGCCGTTCGCCGGTCCGTCCGTAGCCTCCAGCTGCCGGATCAGCTCCGTGGCTTCCAAGTCCACGCGCTTCCCTGCCCGCAGCGCAGGCAAGGAGGAGACCTGCTTCACGATCACGCTGCCGGGCGGGGGCGCGAACCCCTCCAGCACGACGCCCTCCGCGTCGATCGCCCAGACCCTGCCATCGGCTTCCCAGCCTGCCCAGGGGGTGCGTTCTTCGACGCTGATGCGCACACCGTTCGGCCACACCCGCTCGATCGTGACGTCCTTGATTAGGGGCTGGGTCAAGATCCGTTCGCGGGCCGCCGAAAGGTCCGAGAGCAAGAGGTGCTGCCCCCGCAGCCCCGACAGTTGCGCCACCGACTCCGCCGAGACGTTCTGCGTGCCGCGCACTGAGACAGACCGGATTTCGAGCAGCGGGGAGTTCAAAACGACCAGCGCCCCGGCGATCAGGGTGACCACCCCCAGGACCAGCGCGACGTTGCGCCAGCGCACTCGTGGCAGGCGGCGTCGCAGGCGCTCGCCAGCGACCGGCGCGTTGACGTAGTCGGCGCTACCGCGCACGCGTCGCACCGGTGCGTTGGCGGCTGCCCCGGTGCCCCTCGGCTTGGATCGGTCCCTACGCCACACGGCTGCGCTCCTCGTGTCGATCAAAGGCCAGCGTCACCAAGCGCTGGATCAGCGCCGGGAAGGGCACCCCCGCCTCCTCCCAGAGGCGCGGGAACATGCTTACGTCGGTGAAGCCCGGGATGGTGTTGATCTCGTTGAGCCAGATCGCTCCATTCGCCTCGACGAAGAAATCGACGCGGGCCATGCCCGCGCAATCGATCGCCTGGAACGCGGCGCGCGCCATCGCGCGAATCTCGTCGCTCACCTTGTCCGGCAGATCGGCGGGAGCGACCAGCTCCACGTCGGGGTCCTCATACTTCGCGGCGTAGTTGTAGAACTCGCCGTGGTATCGAATCTCGCCAAGCGGCGAGGCTTCAGGGCGCGCGTTGCCGAGGACCGCGCATTCGATCTCTCTTCCCTCGATCCCGTGCTCCACGAGCACCTTGCGGTCGTAGCGCAAGGCCTCCTCGATGCCCTCGGCGAGCTGCTCTCGCGAGTGGACCTTGACGATGCCGACGCTGCTGCCGCCGTTGGCGGGTTTCGCGAACACGGGGTACTCGAGCTCCGCGATCGCGCGCGTCAAACCGGCCGGATCTTCTTGCCAGGCGTCGTGGGTCACGAGCCGGTACGGCACCGTGGCGATGCCGGTGCGCGCCAGCAGCGTCTTGAGCAGGTCCTTATCCATCCCGATCGCGGAGGCCGCGACTCCGGCTCCGACGTAGGGCAAATCGGCGAGCTCCAGCAGTCCCTGTAGCGCGCCGTCCTCACCCCCACGCCCATGCACCAGCGGGAAGACAACGTCGACCTGCGTCAGCGCCTCGAGCGCTTGCGGGCGCGCGAGCACGCCGTGTCCTTCCGCGCCCACCACCTCCGCGGGGGCACCACCCTCGATTGCCAGTAGCAGCGCCTCCGTCTCCGTCGGACGCATCCAGACCCCGTCGCGCGTCACGCCGATCGGGACGACCTCGTAGGCGTCAGACTCCGCGGCGTGGATGACCGCGCGGGCCGAGCGCACGGAGACTGCGTGTTCGACGGACGCTCCGCCGAAGATCACGGCCAGCCGTGTGCGCTGCGAGGCGCTCATGCGAACCCCTCTCCCACGAACGCGACCTCGGCCTCGAGTTCGATTCCGAACTGCTCGCGCACGCGCCGTTGCGCTAGCGCGATCAGCTCCGCGACCTCTGTAGCGCGCGCCTCCCCCACGTTGAGGAAGTAGTTCGTGTGTTTCTCGCTGACCATCGCGTCGCCGACGCGGTGGCCGCGCAGACCGACTTGATCGATCAGCCACCAAACGGGGTGGTCCTCCGGGTTCTTAAAGGTGGAGCCTGCGTTGCGGCCACGGGGGGCGGACGCCTTGCGTTTGGTTTCGAGTTCGTCGATGCGCGCCAGTGCAAGATCCGCGTCGCCGGCCGTGAGCGCGAAGGTCAGATCTAGGACCACTCGGTCGCTCAGCAGGCCGCGCGTGAATTCGCTGGAGCGATAGCCCAGGCCAAGGTCAGCGGCGGTCACCACCTCCTCCCCACCGTCGGGATGGAGCAGCGTGACGGAGTGCAGCGCGTCGGCCAGGCAGCCGCCGTAGGCTCCCGCGTTGTACACCGCGGCCCCACCGAGCGTGCCTGGGATCCCGGCCGCCCATTCGAGCCCGTGCAGGCCCCGGCGTGCGACGTTTCTCGTGAACGATGCGAAGGGGACCCCGCTATCGACGGTGATCGTCGTGCTGCCCGCGCCAACCTGCGGATCGCCGATCGCGCTGGCGCCATTCTCCAGAACGAGGCCGCGGATCCCTCCGTCTCCAACCAGGATGTTTGAGCCCGACCCCAGGATGAACACCGGGGTGTCGGCCTGGCGGGCAGCGAGCGACGCGCGGCGTAACTCTTCCTGAGAGGCGGCGACGACAAAGAAGTCGGCCGGTCCGCCCACGCCGAACGTCGTGTGACGAGCCATGGGCTCGTCCTCGCGGACGTCCGCGATCGCTTGGAGGTCGGCGCGCAAGGTCATGCCGTCTCCAATCCGTCGAGGATGAGCCGGCCTGCAGCGTCCACGTCGCCCGCGCCCATCGTGAAGATCACGTCTCCCGCTCGTGCTGCCTGAGCCACCGCGTGAGCGGCCGCCGGCAGCTCTCCCAGGTAACGGGCTTTGGGCGTCTCGATGCGGTCCGCGAGATCGATCGCGGGAAGCCCTTGCTCGGGTCGCTCCCGCGCCGCGTAGGTAGCCGTCAGATTCAGTCGATCGACACCCTCGAAGCACCGCTGGAACCCTTCCAGGAGGTACTGCGAGCGGCTGTAGGTATGCGGCTGGAACAGGACGACCAGGCGTCGTCCGGGGTAGCGCTCATGCGCGGCCTGGATCGTGGCGGCAATCTCCGTGGGGTGATGCGCATAGTCGTCGATCACGGTCACGCCGGCCTTCTCGCCCTGGAGTTGGAAGCGGCGCGAGACGCCCCGGAACCCGCCGAGGGCGGTCGCGATCCCATCGAAGGGTGTGCCCAGACTCAGCGCTACTGCGGCGGCGGCGAGAGCGTTGCGGACGTTGTAGTCGCCGGGCACGCCCAGAGTGACGGTCCCCGCCACTGCGTCGTCGTGCAGAACGCGGAACTCGAGGCTGTCTGGCGAACGTTGGATGTCAGCCGCGCTCCAGGTCCACGATCCCGCCGTCGCCAGGCCGAACGTCTCGATGGCGATATCGTCTCGATCGCGGGCCAGGCGCTCGGCGACCCGCGCGGCGCAGGGCGATTCCCCTCCCACGAGAAGGGTCCCGTTGGCGACCAGCGTCGCGGCGTACAGAACGAAGGCCTCCTGGAGCGCCTCGTCGCTGCCGTAGAAGTCGAGATGGTCGCGTTCGAGGTTTGTGATCACCGCGACCGATGGCTCGTACTCATGGAAGGCGCGGCCGTATTCGTCGGCCTCTAGCACAATCAAGTCGCCGCGGCCGCGCGTCGCGTGCGTACCCAGGTCGGGGCTCTCGCCGCCCAGAATGAACGACGGTTCCTGGCCCGCCTCCCGCAAAATAAAGGCGAGCATGGTGGACGTGGTGGTCTTGCCGTGGCTGCCGGCCACCGTGAGGGCGCGATGGCCTTGCGCGATGCGCGCGACCATCTCCGCACGCGAGATCAGCTCGATCCCGCCGCTCCGCGCCGCCACGATCTCGGGGTTGTCGTCGCCCACCGCGACCGTGCGAACTACGAGCTCGGCTCCCGTCACGTGAGACGCGTCATGCCCGACGTCTATCTCCGCCCCCAGCGCCATTAGCCCCTCGGTCATCGCCGACGCGACGAGGTCGGAGCCGGTGACCCGGACTCCGTCTTCGAGCAGGATGCGGGCCAGCCCGCTCATGTGGATGCCGCCAATGCCGACGAAATGGACCTGACGCGGATTAGCCATCGCTCACCTCCCGCACGACATCGGCGATGCGGTCAGCGGCGTCGCTCTGCGCGCTGGCCGCCGCACTGCGGCGCATCGCGGCCAGGCGCGCGCTGTCTTCAAGAATGGAGCGCGCGGTCTCGAACAGATCCGTGTTGACGTCGTCGTCACGCAGAATCACCGCGGCGCCTGCGTCGACGAGAATTTGGGCGTTGTGCCGCTGATGCCCTCCGGCCCCCGAGATCGGGACGAGCAGGGCCGCGAGGCCGGCGGCCGGGTATTCCGCTAGGACGGAAGCGCCCGCCCGCGAGATGGCGAGGTCACAGGCCGCCATCGCTGTCGGGAGTTCGTCGCCCAGATAGTCGAACGGCTGGTAGCGGTGCTGGAGCGACGGCGGGAGCTCCTCCCGGCGACGCTGCATGCGGACGGCGTCCTGCTCTCCGGTGACGTGAATGATCTGCGCGAACTGCACCCATTCCTCGAGGCGCGCCTCGATGGCACGGTTGATGCGGCGGGCGCCGCTCACCGCGCCCGTCACCAACAGCGCCGGCGATCCGTTGAGCCCGAAGCGGGCGCGAGCCATGGGCCGGTCGATCTCGTAGAAGACCGGGCGAAGTGGGTAGCCGGTCGCAACGCCTTTCCCACCTGGCACGCCCCCCAGCGACTTCGCATCCGTCACACAGACGCGCCTCGCGAGATGTACCAGTAAACGCACGGCCCAACCCGGCTCGATGTCGGGCTGGAAGACGACGAGCGGGTGGTGGGTCAGCCAGGCCGCAATCCCCACGGGGACGCTGGCGTAGCCGCCTGTCACCAGCACCGCATCTGGGCGGAACCGTCGCATCACGCCGATGGCGTCCCAGATCCCGCCCGCCATCAGAGCGAACGACCAGATCATGCTCAGCGCGTTGCGACCGCGCACGGCCCGAGACGAGACCGCCTCGAAAGCGATCCCCTCGTCGCGCACCAGGGTTGATTCCACGCCCGCCTCTGTCCCGACATAGAGCAGTTCGAGGTCGCCATGGAGTTGTTCCCGCAGCGCGGCGGCCACCGCGAGACCGGGGAAGACGTGACCGCCAGATCCGCCGCCACCGAGGATCAGCTTCATGCCGGTTCCTCCTCGGCTCGGGGTGTTTCGGCTGGATTAGGACGTTCTGGGCGGCGCACGTAGTCGCGCAGCCGTTTCGCTGGCCCCCCGTCGTGCTTGGGCTCGTTCCGCTCGATCGAATAGCGCGACACGCTGACTAAGATGCCCGCCCCCGCGAGCGTCGAGATGAGGGCGGAGCTGCCGAACGAGATGAAAGGCAGCGGGATTCCCGTGAGGGGAATGCTGCGCGTGACCCCGCCGATGTTGAAGAAGGCTTGCGTGGCTATCCAGATCACGATTCCGACCGCGAGCAGCGTGCCGAATTGGTCCGGCGCCTTCTGCGCGATGCGCAGTCCCCGGTAGATCAGGAACACAAAGAGGAGCAGGATCAGGCCCGCGCCCAGGAAGCCGACCTCTTCACCGATGATCGCGAAGACACCGTCGGTGTGGGCTGACGGGACGTAGAAGAACTTCTGGCGACTCTCACCCAAGCCCACGCCCGTTAGCCCTCCGCTCCCCAGCGCGATGAGCAATTGCAAGACCTGGAAGCCGCCCCCCTCCGGGTTGGACTCCGCGGAGACGAACTGCGTGAAGCGGTCGAGGCCGTAGCCGAAGATCCCGATGATGGCGAACAGCACGCCGGCGCCGGAGAGGGTCATGACCAGGATGTGTTTCAACGCCGCCCCCGCGACGAAGAACATGCCGCCGCCGATCACGGTGATCGTGACCGCGGTGCCCAGGTCGGGCTCGGCCATGATCAAGAAGCCCACGAAGCCAATGATCGCCGCGAAGGGGATCACGCCAAGCGTGACGTGACGGATCGCGTCGCCGCGACTGGTGAGCCAGGCCGCGACGTAGATCACGATGGCGAGCTTCGCCACCTCCGAGGGCTGCACCGGCGGCGCGGAGCCGATCTGGATCCAGCGGCGCGCGCCGTTCTGCTCGAACCCCACGCCGGGCGTGATCACCGCCAGGAGCAGGAGCACCGCCGCGGCCATGACGATCGGGCTCCAGAAGCGCAGGCGACGATAGTCGAAGTAGGCGAAAAAGAGGAACGCGATCGTTCCGATGCCTGCCCCCAGGAGCTGGCGTATCGCGAAGTGTTGCGGATCGCCGAAGAGCTGCTGCCCCACCGCGAACGAGGAGCTGAAGACAAAGATCAGCCCGATCAACGTCAGTGTCAGGATCGCGGCGATCAGCGGCCAATCTGGCGCGCCCCCGTGGCGCTCACCCGTCTGGAACGCAAGCCGGCCCACCGTGGGCGGATTGAGCACGTTAGCTCGGGCCACGGGGGTGCTCCTGTTCGGTGGCGAGCGACGCGAAGTGATCGCCGCGGGCCGTGAAGTTCTCGTACGCGTCGAAGGAGGTGCCCGCCGGCGACAGCAGGACGACATCGCCCTCCACGGCGCCCGCGCGCGCGGCGGCGACCGCCGCCGCCAAGTCGTCCACGACTTCGACGCGCGGTGCCTCGGAGTCGCCTTGCCACGCATCCTTGAGCTGGTGCGCGAAGACCGCAGCCGCCTCGCCGAAGCAGATCACCGCGCGTGCGCGCTGGCGGGCCTCGGCCGCGAGCGTCTCGAAGGGGAGTCGTTTCTCCCGCCCGCCCAGCAAGAGCACGACCGGCTCTTCCGTCGCGCGCAGCGCCGCGACCGTTCTCTCCGGCGCCGTCGCGATCGAGTCATCGACGTAACGAACGCCGTCGACCTCCGCGACCGTTTGCAGGCGGTGTGCGACCCCCCGGAAGCTCGCGATCGCCTGCGCGATCGGCTCCGGTTCGACGCCCCTGGCCGAAGCGATCGCGACCGCGGCCAGCACGTTGTAGAGGTTGTGGCGTCCGGGGATCCTGACCGCACTGACGCCGCAGATGTCGATCGGTCCTGCGGGTCCATGCCAGCGGATGCGGTCGTTGTCGACCGTTGCGCCTTGGCCCCGAAACTCGTCGATCCCGAAACGGATCAGCGATGCCGGCGTGTCGGCGGCCAACTTCGCCGCGACCTCGTCGTCGCTGGGCAGGACCACGACATCCTCACCGCGCTGGTGGCGCAGGAGATTCCGCTTCAGATCGACATACGCCTCCCAGGAGAACTGGTCGAGGTGATTCGGCGTGACGTTGAGCAGCGCGGCGAGCTGAGGGCTGCGGTCGGTGCGGACCAGCTGCGTGTGGCTCAACTCCAGGACCACATCGGTCTCCGCGTCGATCTCGGAGAGCGCCGAGAGCAGCCCTTGCCCAATGTTGCCCCCGACAAAGGTCTTGCGGCCGGCGGCGCGCAGCATCTCTCCCACCAGGGTGGTCGTCGTGGTTTTGCCCGCGCTGCCGCTGATCCCGATCATGGGAGCGGAGCAGCGGTGCAGGAAGTGGCGCATCATCGCCGTGATGGGGAGCTCGCGGGCACGGGCCGCCTCGACCAGCGGCAGGTCGTCGGCCACCCCCTGGCTCACGAAGAGCGCATCGATCTCAGCGGCGAGGCGGGGATCGTTCGTCGTCAGGCGGTAGTCGATACCGGCCAGTTCGCGCGTGCTTGACGCCAGTTCGTCCAGCCTGCGTCGCTCCGAGACCACGATCTCCGCCGCTCCCTCAATCTGCAGGAACCGCACGATGTCGACGCCCTCCACGCCCAGGCCCACGACACCCACGCGCAAACCGCGGAAGCTCCGTGGCTCGTGCTGAGTTCTCGACGACGTCATCGCGACCATCCCTATACCTGAAGCGCCAGGGCGACACCGACGATCGCTCCCGCGATCCCGATCAGCCAGAAGCGGGTAACGATCTGCGGCTCGGACCAGCCCAGGAGTTCGAAGTGGTTGTGAATCGGCGCCATGCGGAAGACCCGCTTGCCGCCGCTGTATTTGAAATACGCGATCTGGATGATGTCGCTGCTCGCCTCGATCACGAAGACGATGCCGATCACCGGCAACAGCAACCAATGCCCCGTCATCAGCGCGACGATGCTCAGCGTGCCGCCCAGCGCCAGCGCCCCGGTGTCGCCCATGAAGACCTGCGCGGGATGGGCGTTGTACCAGAGGAAGCCCAGCACCGCGCCCACGGTGGTGAACGAGAAGCGGACCAAGAAGTCCTGCTCCTGCCCGATCGCAATCACCCCGAACGCAGCGAATGCGATCGCCACCGTGCCTCCCGCCAGGGAGTC
>JAPUIR010000452.1 GCA_027296805.1 Chloroflexota bacterium
ATTGGTGGTTCTTGCCGGCCTTGATCGTTGGACAGGCGCGCTGCCGGACCCGTCTGATCGGCGATGCAGGGGAGTCGCACAAGTCAATGCTGGCCCGCTTCGCGCCCATGGCGAAGGAGCAGATCGACGCCGTCCCGGTCGTCGCCCCCGAGCTCACGTTCGACGACACTTGCCGCCTGCACCTCGGCGATCTGACCCTGCGCCTGGAGTACTTCGGACGCGCCCACACCGACAATGACATCGTGATCGCCATCGAGGAGCATCAGCTCAGCTTCGCGGGCGACCTGATCGAAGAGTCGGGACCGCCGATCGTCTTCGAGGGCTTTCCCGGGGAGTGGGGGCCAACCTTGCGACGTCTGGAGCAGGTGCCCGAATCGCGCTTCATTCCAGGGCACGGCCGGGAGGTCGATCGGAGGTTCGTCGCGGCGCAACGGCGAGCTTTTGAAGAGGCGGCGCAAGCCTGCGCCAGGTCGGGCAACGCCGAGGCGGCCCAGCACGCCTTGAGCGACCATGTCCGCGCCGTGCTCGGTCAGCAGGCGGAGTTCGCCGTGCAGCGCTGGTTCGAGACGGCCGGCAGCTAGCGCTCGAGCACGATCGGCCGCTGCCAGACCGCGACGTCCCAGAAGCGATCGAACTTGCGCCCCACGTCACTCCATACCCCCGACAGCTCAAACCCCATCCGCCGGTGCAACGCCTCCGAAGGATCGTTGGGCAGCGTGATCAACGCCAGCGCACGATGCACGTCCTCCGTCGCTAGCTCGGCGAACAACTCCCCGTACAGGCGCGGTCCCACGCCCCGCCCAGTGGCCTCCGCCACCAGATAGATGCTCGTCTCCACCGACGTGTCGTAGGCCTGCTTGGGCCGAAACGGCCTGCTCGACGCGAAGCCCAGCAGCTCGCCCTGCGCGTCGGCCACCAGCAGACGATGTCGGCCGCGCGTGTCGAACTTCGCGAACCACTCCTCGCGTCGACGCTCAGTGCTGAACGGCTCCAGGTCGAAGGTGAACGCCGTCTCCAGAATGTAGTGGTTGTAGATCTCGGTCAGGCGCGGGACGTCGGTGTCGAGCGCGGGCCGGATCTCGGGCTCCTGCACGGTCCATCCTCGTCGCTGCGCCACCGTCGGGGCGAGCGCGCATGGTACCGTGCGCCGCCCGCCCTGAGACCGCGTCCGTGAAGAGGTGTAGCCCACAGCCACCGCTTCGCGTGTTGTGGCGCGAGTCCATCACCTCTCAGGCAGCCGAAAAAAAACAAGATCAACGGATGATTCGATCGCGATGAGGTATTCTCTCGACCCGGCCTCCTTGGCCCGCGTCACTCAGGAGAACATGAAATGCAACCGCTACTGCAGAAGAATCCGAAGCTGGCCACCGTGCGAATGGCGTCGCGTGCCGCGGACAAGGTCAGGGTCCCAGGACGGCAACCCGGTAAGGCGGTGGCCGAGGTCTGGAACGCGTTCGGGGGCCTTATTTCAGGCCTGGCGAAAGAGCTCGGGGTGGATCCTCGGGTCGCCGCGGCGATCATCCAGGTCGAGTCTGGGGGCCGCCGGGCCGGGCCGGACGGCCGCATGATCATTCGCTTCGAGGCGCATCAGTTCAAGAAATATCTCAAAAACCCCCAGCTCTTCAATCGGCACTTTAAATTCGGGTCGCCCGTCTGGGAGAGGCAAGCCTTCCGCACGAGTGCCACGGGCCCGTGGCGGAAGCTGCACACCGGAGCCAGCGACTCCCAGAACGCGGAGTGGGACGCGTTGGCGTTCGCTCGCACCCTGGACGACGCGGCCGCGCTGAACTCCATCAGCATGGGCATGGGCCAAGTGATGGGGTTCAATCATGCGGGGCTCGGCTACGCCACGGTCCAAGCGATGTTCAAGGCGATGCGCAAAGACGCTCGGGCGCAGATCGCCGGTATCTTCGACTACCTCCTCGCCCGCGGCACCGGTGCCTTGAACGCCATGCGCAATCGCGACTTTTTCGCGGTGGCGGGCTTCTACAACGGCGTCAGCGCCCAGCAAGGGACGTACCGCGATTTGATGACGAACGCATACGACGCCCTCGTCGCGTTGCAAGCGCCGGGCCGGAATCCGGCTGCGGGCGGCAGCTCCGCCAACGGCCGGACGTACACCGTCCGCTCAGGCGACTCGCTGACGAGAATCGCGAAGCGGTTCGGTACCAGCGTCAACCAGCTCGTCACGCTCAACCAGATAGCGAACAGGAACGCGATTCGCGTTGGGCAGGTGCTACTCATCGATCCGCCGACGGTCGGTCGCGCCGAGGATCCCATCCCGGCCAGCCCCACGCCACGGAATCAGTACGTCGTTCGGCCGGGCGACACCCTGAGCGGCATCGCCGTCCTCTTCAACACGACTGTGGCTGAACTCCGCCGCAAGAACGGGATTACGAATCCCAACATCATCCGTGTGGGGCAGCGGATCAAGATCTAGATCGCGGGCGCCCTGCGTCCCCCGACAGGCTAGCCGTGGCGGTCGATGATCCGCGCGATCTCCGCCTGAGCGAACTGGCCGATCTGACTTTGGCGCTCACGCGCCTCGGCGTTCTCCTCGCCAAGGTCGCCGATCACCACGATCTTTTCATCGTTCAGCGCCGTCGCCGGGTTCGTGTAGTTAAAGCTTCCCGCGATCACGACTTCGCTGTCGATGACCATGAGCTTGTGATGCAGCTTGTTGAGCCCCCCGCCAGCCCGCGTGAGGTGGACGTCGGCGCCGGCGTCGCGCACCGCGGTCGTGGCGGCCCAGCGCTGCCCCCCTTGCATCCGGTCGAGGATTCCCCGCACGCTGATCCCCGCACGGGCCAGCGCAATCATCGTGTCGTCGATGCCCGATGACTGCGCGAACGTGAAGATCGCGAAGTCGATCCGTTCCCGCGCCTTCAGCATCTGCTTCATGATCTCCATCTCCGGCGCGTGGTC
>JAPUIR010000453.1 GCA_027296805.1 Chloroflexota bacterium
CAGGCGGGCGCTATTCCAGCCGGAGCCGGGCACGTCGCCCGCGCCCCACGCGAGGCCGTTCATGACCGTCGAGGCGCTCAGCAGCACCGCCGACCTGGAAGACTCCCGCGAGAAGCTGATCCACAGCTTCGCCGCTCTGCCCGAAGAGCTGCTCGACGACCCCGACGTGATCGGCAAGTGGAGTATCCGCCAGGCCCTCACCCACATCATGGCTTGGGACGGTTGGGCCGAAGAGGCCTTCGCCGCCCTTGAGCGGGGCGAGACGGTCGCCGTGCCCGGCGAGCACGAGATGAACACCGCCGCCGTCGAGGCCATGTCCGCCGAGTCCGTCGACTCCGTCATCAAGCGGCTTCGCGAATCCCGCCTGCAGCTGATCGGACGCCTCTCCGCCATGACCGATGACGAGCGGGCCGACAAGCGCTACACCCTCAACGCCAAGCAGCTCTCGGCGGACGACTTCATCGACGGCTACATCGAACACGACCTGGAACACGCGTCGGAGATCCGCGCCTGGCGCAAGGCCAAGGGCCTCTAGCCGGAACCCCACAACCCTATCCCCGGAAACTAACCAAACGCCTTCTTCAGCTCTTCTTCCAGCGCCGGCAACACCTTCTTGTAATCGTCCACGATCCCGAACCGGCTGAAGCGAAAGATGTTCGCCTCGGGGTCTTTGTTGATCGCGACGATGTTCTTTGCGCCGCCACACCCCGCCATGTGCTGGCTCGCGCCGCTGATCGCGATCGCCACGTACAACGTCGGCGAGACCACCGTGCCCGTCAGCCCCACTTGCTGGCTGGGCGGATACCAGCCCAGGTCGCAGGCCGCGCGACTCGCACCCACCGCCCCACCCACCACTCCCGCCAGGCGCTCCAGATCGGCGAACGCCTCCGGCGCTCCCAGCCCGCGGCCACCCGAGATCACGATCTCGGCATCCTCCAGTTTGACCCCCTCCGACTCCGCCTGGTCCTTGCCCGACAGCGTCGCCTTCGCCTCCGTCAGCTCCACGGCAACGGTCTCCACCGTGCCCGAGCGTCCAGCGTCCTCCGCCAGCGGATCCTGCGACTTCGCCCGCACGGTGATCACCTGCGGATCGGTCCGCACCGTCACCACCTGACGCGCGTTCCCTCCGTACGAGGAGCGCGTCGCCTTCACGCGATCCCCCTCCACCTCAATGCTCAGTGCGTCCATCGCGGCGGCGCTCTCCAGCCGCGTCGCCAGGCGCGGCGCCAGATCCCGACCAACGCTCGTCTGCCCCAGCAGCACCACCTTGGGCCCGTCTTGCTTCGCAATTGCGGCCGCTACGGGGACGTACGTCTCCGTCTGGTATTGCGCCAAGCCCTCATGCTCCGCGACGTAGACCGTGTCGGCACCCGCCGCGATCGCGGCATCCGCCGCCCCCGTGACACCCGCGCCGATCAGCGCGCAGGCCACCCCGCCACCCAGATCCGCGCTCAGTCGAGTCGCGGCGCCTAGCAGCTCCGCCGTGCCCGCCGTCAGGCTGCCGCCGTCCACCTCACCGATCACAAGTACGCTGGCCATCTGCCAAACCTCCAGCTCAATCCAAAGTCCTGGCGGGCGGGCCGCCTTAGATGATCTTCTCTTCGCGCAGGCGACGGACCAGCGTGGCCGCCTTCTCCTCCGCCGTATCGCCTTCGATAAACTCGGTCTCCACGTCACTGTCGGGCTGGAACAGCGCCTCCATCTGCACCCGACGCCCCGCCGCGCCCACCTGCCCCGCGTCCAGACCGAGATCGCTCGGACCCCAGATTTCGACCTGCTTCTTCGCGGCCTGCATGATCTGCTTCAGCTGCGGGTAGCGCGGGTCGCCGAACTCATTGCTGATCGTCAGCACACATGGCATCGGCAGCGCGATCCGCTCAAAACCGTCCGCCACCACCCGCGAGACGTTGATGATGTCGCCCTCCAACTCAATCGAGCGCAACACCGTCGCGGACGGCAGGTCGAGAAGCTCCGCCACAATGCTGCCCACGGTACCCTGGTCCCAGTCGGCCGCCTGGCGCCCGAAAAGCAACACGTCCGGCAAGCCAATCTTCTCAATCGCCTTCGACAGCGCCAGCGCGATCGTCCACGCGTCGCCGTCCTCGAAGGCCGCGTCGTTGAGGTGGTAGCCCTCGTCCGCGCCCATCGCCAGGCCGTGCTTGATCGCGTCGCGGGCGGAATCCGGCCCCAGCGACAGCACCCGGATCGTGCCCTCCCCGTTGGAGGCGTCACGCAACTGCAGCGCGGCCTCCACGGCCTGCGCGTCGAAGGGGTTGATCACCGGCTGAATGCCCGGCGCGTCCAGCACCTTCATGGCGCCTTCATCCACCTTGAACGCCGCCGCCGGAGCCTCCGGGTCGGGGATCTGCTTGACACACACAATCGCGTCCACGAACGGACCTCCTCAGCGTGCACGCTGCGGGGCGGCTTCGCCGCACGGGCTGCACGCGAAAGCTCGTGACCACCGAACTGGATGACACGGGCTGCACTTGAGCGGCCTCATTCTCGCCCCGGGCATCGGTCGAAGCAATCCGCGACGACAAATGCCACACAGACCCAGCCCCAACTTGGCTTCAGTCCGACGATTCCGCCTCCACGGGCTCAGTCTCATACGGTCCCGGCATCACCGCCGCCTCCAACAGCTCCACCACGTCGAACGCCCCCATCCGGTCCTTGTCATCCTTGTCCATCTGCACCGTACCGATGCCCGCGTCGAACATCTGGATGCAGAACGGACAGGCCGAGCAGGCCGCTTCCGCCCCCGTCTCGATCGCCTCCTGCACACGCACCTCGTTCACGCGCTGTGTCCCCACCTCCTCCATCCACATGTTGCCGCCGCCCGCGCCGCAGCACAGGCCCTGCTCGCGGTTGCGCGGCATCTCCACCAAATCGATCGTCGGGATCGACTCGAGGATCCGGCGCGGCGCTTCGTAGATTCCGTTGTGGCGCCCCAAGTAGCAGGAGTCGTGGAACGTGACCTTCTGGCGACGGCCGCC
>JAPUIR010000046.1 GCA_027296805.1 Chloroflexota bacterium
ACCTCATCGACGTCGGTCGTGCGGAAGCACTTCTGTACCGATGTGAGCCGGGGGTTTGGCGGCTCCGCCTGGCCCAAGAAGTAGGGCTTGAACGGAACCATGCCCGCGCTCGTGAAGAGGAGCGTGGGATCGCCTGGCGCAACCAGCGGAGCGCTCGCCACGGCCTGGTGAGACTTGTCGACGAAGAAGTCGGTGAATGCTCGCCTGATCTGGCTGGAATGCATCGTCTATCCCGAAAACTACCTAGATCGCACGAAAAACGCCCACGACGGGAGGGCAGCGATTCGCTCCCCGTTCCGCTTGAGGACCACGCAGCCAGTATACGAAGGGTCTCCCGGACACCGCCGCGAGGGTTGATGCCCAGGTAACCTTGCGCCTCGCTCTGAGCCCAAGCGCTGACATCACGTCTCGCCCTCAGTTGACAGTTGCCGCCTGATCTTCTTCTACTATCTCTATAAGCGACGTGGCCCCCGGGTTCGGGCCCTACGAATGAGCACTTTGGACAACTCGGACGAACCTCCAAGTCGGCATCCGACTTCAGCGGCGGCTTCCGGAGATGACCCTCCTCTCCCAGGACTGACTGCGATCGTCCTCGCGGGCGGCGCGGGGACGCGCATGCGCTCGGCGCTGCCCAAGGCGCTACAGCCCATCGCAGGGCGGCCGATATTGGGACATGTGCTGCACGCACTCTCTCAGGCCGGAATCGGCCGGGCGATCGTCGTGACGGACGCGGCAGGGGAACAACTGCGAACCGCCGCCGAAGCCGCCGCGCCGACGGCACTGCGCCTCGACTTCGTCACACAGCCTCAGCCCCTCGGCACAGGGGACGCGGTCCAGCGAGCCCGACCCGCGGTCAAGAGCGACTCCGTGCTGGTCATCAACGGCGATCTTGGCCTGATTGAGCCGGAGCAGGTACGAGCCGTCGCGACGGCGGCTCCCGCGACGGTCGTCGTCGCCACTGGAGTCGTGCCCGACCCCAGCGGAATGGGACGGATCGTGCGTCGCGACGGTCAGCTGGCCGCCATCGTCGAAGAGGCGGATGCCACGCCCGATCAGCGAGCGATCGATGAAGTCAACGCCGGCTTCTACCGCTTCGAAAGCGCCTGGCTCTGGGACGCGCTCGACGCCGTCGGCCCCGCCGCCAACGGGGAGCGCCATCTCACCCATGTGCTCAGCGCCGCGAGCGACGGCCAGCACGTCGTCCTCCCTGTCCCAATTGATCTCAGCAGCGGTCCGCTCAACATTGAGGACCGACGCGATCTCGCCCGCGCGGAGCAGACGCTACGGGCACGCATCATCGACACCTGGCTGGCGGCCGGGGTCACCATCGTCGACCCCGCCACTACTTACATCGACGCCGACGCCTGCATCGGGCAGGACACCACGATCGAACCGGGTACGCACCTGCGCGGCACGACGCTCGTGGGCAGAGGCTCGTGGATCGGTCCGAACACGGTGATCCGCGATTCGCACGTCGGCGACGGCTGCCGCTTGGTCGGCTGCACCATCAGCGGCTCCCGGCTGGGAGACCGCGTGGAGGTGGGGCCGTACAGCACCCTGCGTGAAGGCACCGTCGCCGACGCCGACGTGCACATCGGCACGCACGCCGAGACCAAGGAGGCCCACCTACACTCCGGTGTGCGGATGGGTCACTTCTCCTATGTCGGCGACGCCGAGGTGGGGGCCAACACGAACATCGGCGCGGGCGCGATCACCTGCAACTACGACGGCGAGGCCAAGCACCGCACCGTGATCGGCCGCGACGTTTTCATTGGCAGCGACTCCTTACTCGTCGCGCCGCTTGCCATCGGCGACGGCGCCTCCACCGGCGCGGGCTCCATCGTCAACAAGGACGTCGCGGCGGGCGCTCGCGTCGTGGGATCGCCCGCTCGGGCGGTCAAGCGGCGCGGAACTAGCGAGGGCAGCCCATGAGCACTGGCTCGATCATCGCGCTCGTCATCCTGATCGCTGCCTTCGCGCTGCTGATCGTCGAAACGATCGCGGAGGCGGGTGTGATCAGCTTGAGCCGGTCCCGGGCACGCCTGCTCGCCTCGCGCGACACGGAGGACCGGCGCGCACAACGCCTGAACGACATCATCCAGAATCGGGAGCGCACCTTCGGCTCCTTCGCCGTCGGCCGCACGCTCGCCGTGGTCACGGGGCTCAGCTCCGCCCTCTACATCCTCGTGCGGGAGACCGGCTTCGATTGGGAGACGGTGGTCGCGACGGGGGTGGTCGGCTTCGTCGTCATCGGCGTGGCCCAGGCCATCCCCCGGCGTCTCGCCACGACCAGCCCCGAGGGGTTCGGCCTGATCTTCTCCCGCATCATGGACGCCTTGGACTCCCTCTTCATCCTCCCCTCGCGGGCGATGGAATCGCCAGCCTTGCTGGTGGGCCGCTTCCGTCCGGTGCAGGAAGAACACGCGCCCGCCCCCACCGACATCGAGTTGATCCTGGAAGAAGGCGAAGGGGTGGAGCTCGAAGAGGAGGAGCGTCAGCTCATCCGTCGCGTGATCGAGATCGG
Organism: Chloroflexota bacterium; assembly: GCA_027296805.1. Classification (GTDB taxonomy): domain Bacteria; phylum Chloroflexota; class Dehalococcoidia; order Bin125; family Bin125; genus JAPUIR01. Next base: position 2,525 of record JAPUIR010000046.1, read on the forward strand.
CGAAACGACGGTCCGGGAGGCGATGGTGCCTCGGACCGACATCGTCGGCATCGAAATCGAGATGTCGCTCTCCGACTCCGCTCAGATCGTCGTGGACCGCGGCTTCTCGCGGCTTCCCGTCTACGAGGAGACGATCGATAACATCGTCGGCATTCTCTATGCCAAGGATGTCCTCGCCGAACTGCACGCGAATCGCGCCACCCCAGTCCGCGAGCTGATGCGCGCGCCCCTGCTGCTGCCGGAATCGAAGCTGCTTGACGAGTTGCTGCTGCAATTCCGCACCCTGCGCGTGCACATGGCCATCGTGCTCGACGAATACGGCGGCACCGCGGGGCTCGTCACGATCGAAGATGTGTTGGAAGAGATCGTGGGAGAGATCGAAGACGAGTACGATCGCTTCTCGGCGGCGCCAGTCGTCCGTCTCGGCGAGAACGAGGCCATCGTCGACGGGCGTGCGCCGCTGGACAGTCTGCAGGAGTTGTTCGACCACAGCGTGGAGGACGGAGAGGCGGAGACGATGGGCGGCTACGTATTCGAGCGGCTGGGAAAGATCCCGGAAGTGGGCGATATCGTCGTCGAAGATCAGCTTCTGCTCGAGGTTGCCCGCATGGCGGGGCGCCGGATCTCGCGAATCCGGGTCACGCGTCAAGCCCACCTTGAGGACGAGCGGCCGGGCGCCGTCGCCTCCAGCCAGTCCTAGCGGGTCCTCTCGACCATGACCCACCCCGACCTGCCGTACTGGCTTGCCTTCGCCCGGGTGCCACGCATCGGTGGCATGCGGACCGCCCTCCTCGAAGCGCACTTCGATAACCTCCGCGAGGCCTGGCACGCGCCTCGCATCGAGCTTCAGGCCGCGGGCCTTGATGACAGCACGATTCGCTCAGCGATCCGCGCCCGCGGCACCGTCGATCCCGAGGCGGAACTCGCCGCGCTGGAGGCGGCCGATGTCGTGGCGTTCACCTGGCACGACCCCGAGTATCCGCCCCGGCTCAACCAGATCCACGATCGTCCGCCACTGCTCTACATGCGGGGCGAGATTGAATCGCGCGACGAGTGGTCGGTGGCTGTCGTGGGCACACGTCGCGTCACCGCCTACGGACGGCAGATGACCGAGGAGTTGAGCCGCGGCTTGGCGAGCAACAGCGTGACGGTGGTAAGCGGTCTTGCGCGGGGCGTCGATGGCATCGCTCACCGCGCCGCGCTCGACGCGGGCGGCCGCACCATAGCGGTCGTCGCCTCCGGCTTGGATACCGTCTACCCCCCCGAACACACCGGCCTGGCGCGAGAGATCGCCGAGCACGGAGCCGTCCTGTCCGAGCAGCCGCTCGGCATACCACCCCGCGCGGACTACTTCCCGCGTCGCAATCGGATCCTCTCCGGTCTCACGCTGGGTACGCTTGTCGTGGAGGCGGGCAAGGGTTCAGGAGCGCTGCACACGGCCAACCACGCCAACGAGCAAAACCGCGAACACTTCGCGGTGCCGGGGCGCGTGACGTCGCCCTTGAGCGTGGGCAGCAACGCCTTGATTCAGCAGGGCATGGCCAAGCTCGTGACGGAGGTGGGCGACATTTTGGAGGAACTCAACCTCCAGATGGTGGAACGTCAGGTGGAGTTCGCGGAACTTATTCCGCAAGACGAGACCCAAGCCGCTGTGCTACAACATCTCACTCGCGAGCCACGTCATGTGGACGAAGCCGTGAGGCTGGTGGGCTTGCCCGTTGCGGTGGTGACCAGCACGCTGGCTATGCTCGAACTGAGAGGGCTGATCCGGCAGGTAGGACCGATGACTTATGTCCGAGTCTGAATCGAAGACGCGTCCGCGCGGCAATCGCGCGAAGAAGCGGCCGCTCGTCATCGTGGAGTCGCCGGCCAAGGCCGAGACCATCGGCCGCTTCTTGGGCGACGACTACGTCGTCGACGCGTCGTACGGCCACCTCCGCGATCTGCCCGGCAACGCCCAGGAGCGTCCCGACGCCATCAAGGGCGAGTCCTGGGCCGAACTCGGCGTCAACGTGGATGCGAACTTCGAACCGGTCTACATCGTCCCCGCGGAAAAGCGGGAGCACGTCGCCCGCCTCAAGCGCGAACTCAAGAATGCCGACAAGCTCCTGGTCGCCACCGATGAAGATCGCGAAGGGGAAGCGATCGGCTGGCACCTCGTCGAGCTGTTGGAGCCCGATGTGCCCGTCGAACGCATCGTCTTCCACGAGATCACCAAAGACGCGATCGAGGCGGCGCTGCGATCACCCCGTGAGATCGACCGTGACCTAGTCGACGCGCAAGAGTCGCGCCGCATCCTGGACCGGCTCTTCGGCTACAGCCTCTCCCCCGTGCTCTGGCGCAAGATCCAGGTCGGCCTCTCGGCGGGACGCGTACAAAGCGTCGCCGTGCGCATCCTGGTGCAGCGCGAGCGCGAGCGAGCTGCCTTCCATCACGCCGCCTACTGGGACATTGACGCCACACTGCGCGCCGAGCTTGGCGTCCTGCCGGCCACCCTGCGTCGTCTCGGCGCCGAGCGGCTCCCGATCGGCCGCGACTTCGACGCCGCCAGCGGCGAGCTGACGGCGAGCGGCGTGCGCTTGCTCGACGAATCCACCGTGCAGGCCCTCAGCGCCGCCTTGCAGCAGACCCAGCCCTGGACCGTGACCAAAGTCGAAGCGACGCCCGCCACCAAGCGCCCCTCGCCGCCCTTCATCACCTCCACGCTCCAGCAGGAAGCGAACCGCAAGCTCGGCTTCAGCGCTCGCCGCACGATGCAGGTCGCGCAAAGCCTCTACGAAGGCATCGACATTGGCGCGGCCCGCGAAGGCTTGATCACCTACATGCGGACCGACTCCGTCACCCTCGCCAAGCAAGCGCTGGCGGAAGCGCAGTCGGTCATCGCCGACCTCTACGGCGCCGATTTCAGTGACGGCCCACGCGGATACAAGACGAAGACCCGCAACGCCCAGGAGGCCCACGAGGCGATCCGGCCCACCCATCTCGCGCGGCGGCCGGAGACCCTGCGCGGCATCCTCAACAACGATCAGTACCGCCTCTACGAGTTGATCTGGCAACGCACACTGGCCAGCCAGATGAACAACGCGAAGCTGGAGCGCACCGTCGTCGAGGTCGAGGTGCCGCTCTCCGACGACGATCACCCCGCCATCTTCGAAGCACGCGGCTCCCGCATCGTCTTCGCGGGCTACCTCCGCGTCTACCAGGAAGGCAGCGACGAACCCGAGGTCGACGCCGACGAACGCTTGCTGCCGCACGTCGATGTGGGCGACACCGTGCAGCCCGCTGTCCTCGAGCCCAAGCGCCACGAGAC
>JAPUIR010000047.1 GCA_027296805.1 Chloroflexota bacterium
ATGGCCGGGGAAGAGATCGTCACCCACCCGCGTTGTGTCGAGGACCCCGCCGAGGCGGGCGAGCAGGACTTCGTCGTGATCGCGCTCAAGTCCCACTCGGTCCCGGTCATCCTTGACCGGATCGATCCGCTGCTTGGCCCCGACACCGCCATCGTCACCGCGCTCAACGGCATCCCCTGGTGGTACTTCCACGCCAGCGGCCCGCCCCACGAAGGACACCACCTCGACAGCGTCGACCCCGGCGGGCGACAGTGGGCGGTCTTCGGGCCGCGGCGAGCGATCGGCTGTGCGCCTTGGCCGTCCTGCGAGGTCGTGGAGCCCGGAGTGGTGCAGCATGAGTTCGGTGATCGGATGGCGCTGGGCGAGCCGGACGGGACCAGCACGGCACGACTCCAAGTCTTGAGTGAGGTGTTTCGTGAGGCGGGCCTGCGTGCGCCCGCCGTACGCGACATTCGCGCCGAGATCTGGGTCAAATTGCTGGGGAATCTCGCTTTCAATCCCATCAGCGCCTTGACCGGCGCGACGTTGGTGGGGATCGCGGAGGACGCAGAGCTGCGTCGGGTGGTCGCCGCGATGATGGAGGAGGGGCGGGCGGTCGCGGCCGCTCTCCACGTCCGCATCGCGATGCGCACGGAGAAGCGGATCGACGCCGCGGCGGAGGTGGGACCGCACAAGACTTCGCTGCGGCAAGTTCTGGAGCGCGGCCGCCCCCTGGAGATCGACGCCTTGGTCGGGTCCGTGGCCGCGCTCGGCCGTCTGCCCGGCGTCGCGACGCCCACCATCGACACGGTCTACGCGCTGATCAGGCAGCGGGCACGCGAAGCGGCCGGCGCCTAGGTCCGGGGCAGGCCCAGCCCGCGCGTGGCGATCACGTTGCGCTGCACCTCGGAGGTGCCTCCCCGAATCGTGGCGGGCACCATGCCCACGTAGTTGCGGGTGGCGCGTGCGGCGGGATCGTCATCGCCCCAGCGCGTGGCGTGCGGTCCGAATACCCGCGTCGTGGTCAAGGCGAGGCGCTGTCCCAGCTCTGAATTGAAGAGCTTGGCCATGGAGGCTTCGTAGTTCGGCACCAGACCGCGGTCTTGCATGGAGATGATGCGGAACGACAACTGGTACATCACCTCGGTCTCGATGTAACGCTCGGCGAGCTCGTGGCGAAGGGAGCCCTCCGTGACTCGCCTCCGAGCGCCCTTGACGTCGTCGCGGATCTGACCGAAGAGGCGGGACAACGTCCGCCGCGCGCCCACGGCACCAGCGATGTTGGAGCGCTCGAAGTCGAGCAAGGTCATGCCCACGTACCAGCCCCGGTTCAGTTCGCCCACGATGTTGCGGGCGGGCACCCGCACATCTTCGAAGAAGACCTCGTTGAAGTAGTGGCGGCCGTTCATGTCGATCAGGGGCCGCACCGTGATCCCGGGGTCGTGGATGTCCTCGATCAGGAGGAACGAGATCCCGCGATGCTTGGGCGCTTCGGTGTCGGTCCGCACGAGAGCGAAGATCGAGTCGGCTGTGTGCGCGCCAGACGTCCAGATCTTCTGCCCATTGACGATGAAGTCATCGCCGTCGCGCACGGCCCGGGTCTGCAACGACGCCAGATCGGATCCGGAGCCCGGCTCCGAATATCCCTGCGCCCAAGTCGTTTCGCCGGCCAGGATCGGGGCGAGGTACTTCTCCTTCTGCTCGTCGTTGCCGTGCACGATCAGCGTGGGACCGAGCATTGCCACGCCCGAGCCTCCCACGCCCGGCGCCGAGGCCAGCGCCAGCTCGTGGTTGAGGATGAACTGCTCCATGGGCGTGAGCCCGGCTCCCCCGTACTCCGTGGGCCAGTGGGCCGCCACCCAGCCTCGTTCGCCCAGGGCGCCGGCCCAGTCCATCGCGGCCTCCCGCTTTGCGGGGTCGTCCGAACGACGGTCGAATTCCCAGACCCGCTCCGGTAGCCCGCCTTGGCGCGCGAGCTCTTGGTAGCGATCGGGCAAGCGCGTGTCGATCAGCTCTTTGACCTGGACGCGAAAGGCCGCTTGTTCCGGGCTGTCGATCCAGTCCACGTCATGCCTCCCACTGGCAAACTTCCCTGGCGGGGTCGCCCCGTCGCTGTGGAGGCGCCGGTCAAACGCTAGGCGAAGTGGCGGTGATCCGCATAGTGGTCGCTGCCGTCGGCCCGCGCGATCCGCTCGAGCTCGTCGTCCCAGTCGCGGGGCGGCACGGACTCCAGTAGATGCAAACGCCGGTCGAAGGCGTGCTGCGCGCCAAGTCGGGCCTCGTCCAAGCCGCTGCCGTGGTCCTCTGCATGCCAGCCGGCGTTGATTTCGTCGTCGCTGCCGGAGAGGTCGGGCAGCGCCTGCCCTTCAAGCCGTGCTTCGAACACGTCCATCGATCGGTCCATCCAACGCGCGAGGTGGCTGTAGACATCCGCGCTGGTCCAGTTCAGGCCATCGTCGTAGACGGGCTGGGCTGGACGGGCGTCGAGCTCGTCGCGCAGAAGGTCCCAAACGGCGCGGTCCTCGCCCAGCATGGCTTCGATTCGATCCGCGTCCATCGAACCCCTCCGACCATGCCACCCCGAACTCGACAACCGTTGTCGCATGATCAGTCTACGCCGACGCCCCCCGCACGACTCGCGGTCCCATTCCCCGTGATGCGCTAGCCTCCCCTCCGCTGCGGCAGGCCGCAGAGCGAAGGAGCGTGCGATGACTGTGGTGCTGGTGCACGGCAACCCCGAGACCGACGCGATCTGGGACGAGCTGCGCTCTCATCTTGGGCGTGACGACGTGATCGCCCTCTCGCCGCCCGGCTTCGGAGCCCCTGTCCCGCAGGGGTTCGGCGCGACCAGCGACGACTACCTGGCCTGGCTGGGGACCGAGCTGGAAGCGATCGACGCGCCGATCGACCTCGTGGGCCACGATTGGGGCGGCGGGCACGTCATGCGACTCGCCTGTAGCCGGCCTGAACTGATTCGCTCCTGGACGATGGATATCGCCGGCTGCTTCGACCCGGAGTACGTCTGGCACGACTTCGCGCAGGCGTGGCAGACCCCCGAGGTGGGCGAGCAAGCGGTCGCCCAGATGATCGCGGGGTCGGTCGAGGATCGCAGCGCGCAGTTCGAGGAGCGCGGCATCGGCAGCGACGTCGCGCGACGGCTCGCCGAGGCGGGCAACGAGGAGATGGGGCGCTGCATCCTCTCGCTCTATCGCTCCGCAGCGCAGCCGGCGATGAGCCGTTGGGGAGAGGCGCTCCCAGCCGCGGCGGCGCGACCGGGCTTGGTGATCATCCCCAGCGAGGACCCCTTCACGGGTGGCGAGGTGCTGGCCCGTCGCTCCGCGCAGCGCGCGGAGGCCCAAGTGACGCTGCTGGAGGGGCTTGGCCATTGGTGGATGTGCGAGGACGCCGAGCGTGGCGCCCGCGCCTTGGGAGATTTCCTGGGCTCGCTGGACTGATCCCCGCCAACCGACGAGTCGCGAGGACAAGGGCGACGACGCTATCCTGCCCGCCAACCGGGAGGTGCTTCATGAAATTCGGCACGATCATTCCGATGATTGGCGATCTCGCGAGCACCGAGGCGATCGACGCCGTGTGCGCGAAGGCAGAGGCGGTGGGGCTGGACTCGCTCTGGGTGGTGGACCACATCATGCTGCCGCACAGCATCGGCGCCAAGTACCCCTACAACCTCACGGGGGAGTGGATGCTGGGCACCGGCAGCTGGTGGGACGCGTTCTCTGTCATGTCCTACGTGGCCGCGCGGACCGAGACGGTACGGCTCGGCACCGGGGTGATCGTGTTGCCCTATCGGCACCCCGCCAACACGGCCAAGATCGTGGCGACCATCGATCAGCTCTCGGGGGGTCGCGTGACCTTCGGTCTCGGTGTGGGCTGGATGGAGGACGAGTTCCGCAACCTGGGGCTGGATTCCTTCCACCAGCGCGGGGCATTGGTCGACGAGCAGATCGCGGTGTTCAAGGAGCTCTGGAGCAACGACCCCGCCTCCTACGACGGTCGTTTCTATCAGATCGATCGCGTCAGCCTTACGCCGCGCCCGGTGCAGCAGCCACATCCGCCTCTGCTCGTGGGGGGCAACAGCGACGCGGCGCTGCGGCGGGCCGCTCTCCTCTGCGACGGCTGGTTCTCCATTAGCTTGCGACCCCAGGAGCTCCTGGAGCGGCGACAGTTCATGACCGGCGTGGCCGAGCAGAATGGACGCGACGGCGACCGCCTCGATGTGCAGATGCTGCACGGCATCGTGGTTACGGACGACCCCGATCATCGGGCCGGCCTGGCGGACCACGAGCGTCGTCAAGCGATCACGGGCACACCCGAGCAGATCATCGAAGAGCTGAACGAATTCGCCGAGGTGGGACTGACGCAAATCGTCTGCACGGCCCGGCTGCCCGGCCGTCCCAACTCGCTGGAGTCCACGCTCGAAGGGATCGAGTGGGTGATGACGGAGATCGCGCCCCGGGTGCACTGACCAGGAGTGCACTGATCGCCGGCGGGCAGCACCTTTGCCGGGAAGGGGGCGACTGTCTCCGCCTCGCGAGGCCCGATATGCTTACGCATGGACGGTGAGCATTTTTTTGGCGCGCAGCCGCCCAGGATGTCAGTATTGATTCGTATGACTGCGATATTAATGCGCCCTTGAAGGAGTTTCCCCATGTCGGATCACCAACAGCCGCAGGGCGAGACCGGGACGACCGAGGGCGCTGAGTTCGACGCCGTCATCGTGGGGGCAGGCTTCGCCGGGATGTACATGTTGCACCGCCTGCGGAAACAGGGTTTCTCCGCGCGCGTGATTGAGGCTGGCGAGGGGGTGGGTGGGACCTGGTACTGGAATCGCTATCCCGGCGCGCGCTGCGACGTCGAGAGCCTGGAGTATCAGTACTCCTTCTCGGACGATCTGCAGAGGAACTGGAACTGGACGGAGCGCTACGCGCAGCAGCCCGAGATTCTGCAGTACTGCAATCACGTGGCCGACAAGTTCGACCTGCGCCGCGATATGCAGTTCGACACGCGCGTCACCTCAGCGGTCTACGACGAAACGTCCGATCGCTGGGCGATCGAGACCGACCAGGGCGATCGGCTGTCGGCGCGCTTCTGCATCATGGCGATCGGCTGCCTCTCGGCGGGGACGGTGCCCGACTTCGAGGGCTTGGAGAGTTTCCAGGGGGATTGGTACCACACGGGCGCCTGGCCGCACGAGAAGGTGGACTTCAGCGGCAAGCGGGTGGGCGTGATCGGCACCGGGTCGTCGGCCATTCAGACGATCCCCGTCATCGCCGAGGAGGCGGATCAGGTCACGGTGTTCCAGCGCACGC